>JAZRHB010000037.1:0-3541 GCA_045644605.1 Clostridia bacterium | reverse complement strand
TTAAAATATTCATGGAAAATGACTCCTCCTGATACATGTTTTTTGTGGTTATTAAACATTATATCATATTTGGGAATCATTTTCCTTTTTATTTGTCACCTATCAATTGTATCACAACAATTTTGTTTTTTTATAAATTATTGACTTTAAATTACATTATGATATAATAATATATATTAATAATTTAAAGGGATTTATATGAGAAAATTACTTAGTTATACAAGACGCGCAGTTGATGATTATAATATGATTAGCGAGGGTGACCGTATTGCCGTTGGGGTTTCGGGAGGTAAGGACAGTATTGCCCTTATGCTTGCACTTAACGGGCTTAAACGGTTTTATCCAAAAAAGTTTGAGCTTGTTGCCATAACGCTTTCACTTGGCTTTGAGGGGGCGGATTATTCTCCCCTTGTAAAGCTTTGCGAAGAAAACGGCATTGAGCTTATAATTGAACAGACTAACATTGCCGAAATTGTGTTTGATATACGAAAAGAAGAAAGCCCGTGCTCGCTTTGTGCCAAAATGCGCAGGGGCGCACTTCACGATGTTGCAATAAAACACGGATGCAACAAGGTTGCGCTTGGTCATCATAATGATGATGTTATTGAAACATTTTTCCTTTGCTTGTTTCAGGAAGCCCGCATAAGCTGTTTTGCGCCGGTGACCTATCTTGACAGGCGTAATATTACACTTATCCGTCCGTTTATTTATGTGCCGGAAAATGAAATCAAGCATTTTATTAAGGCAAAAGGTATTGAGATTATTCATAATCCCTGCCCTGCTGACGGAGTTACAAAACGTCAGTATATGAAAGATTTGATAAGGGATTTGTGCAAGGAAAATATCGGTCTTAAAGAACGTATTTTTCACGCGGTAAATACATCAAAAATTGACGGATGGGGCGGTGACATTAAAAATGTATCGGATTCTTGTGACAAGTGATTCGCATGGCGACTACGGATACATCTGCGATGCCATTGACAACATTATTGATATTGACCTTATTGTGCATTTAGGCGACCATGCGGCAGATATACGCGAGGTAAGAAATAAATATCCCGATTACGATTTCAAAAGTGTGCGTGGCAACTGCGACACCTGGGATGTGACCATAGAAGAAGATATAATTGAAGTCGATGGGTTTAAAATATTTATATGCCACGGGCACAGATACGGTGTTAAAATGGGGCTTGACAGACTTCTGTCCCACGCACTTGATATTGGTGCAGATGCGGCACTTTTCGGGCATACACATCAGCAGTTTTGCAAAAGAGAAGGCGGCGTATTACTTCTTAATCCCGGTTGCGGCGAAAGATACGGCAGGCCCGGATCAATAGGAATAATTGAAATTGAAGATGATGAAATAAAAGGATGCGTGCTGTAAATGTGGCTTGAACCTGTAATTAAAGACTCTATTTCTTCCACAAACACTTATATAAAAGAAAATAACCTCCCCTGCGGCAGTGTTGTGATTGCAAAAAAGCAGACGGCAGGACGAGGCAGACGCGGAAATAGCTGGGTTTCCGATGTGGAAGGAAATATATATATGTCGGTGGTGTATAAACCGGGTGTAATCCCCGAAAAAATTCCGCTTATGAGCATTGCGGCAGGGCTTGCGGTTCGAAATACGCTTGAATATTTTGGTATTAGGTGCGGACTTAAATGGCCTAATGACGTTGTCTCAGGCGGCAAAAAAATATGCGGTATTATGTCGGAACTCTGGAATGTAAACTGCATTACGGGGATTGGAATAAACCTTAAAAAAGTTGATATCCCGCATGCCACATCTGCCGAGGAGCTTGGTTTTTCACTTGAGGCAGATGAGGTAGTAAAATTACTTTTGCAAAATCTTGAGTTTGAATTTATGCATACGGAAGATTTGATTGACAGATATACACCTCACTCGGTAACGCTTGGTAAAAAAATTTTAATTGACGAAAAAACACCGGCAACGGCAACAGGAATTGCGCCCGACGGCAGCCTTATAACAACAGCCGGCACCATATCCTGCGGCGATGTAAGTGTACGTGGGATTTACGGATATATTTAAATATTTTGTGCAAAATAGTTCCGAGGTGATATACTTTGGATATTAACTGCACTTTTTCATGTAAACATCAGGAGGACGGAAAATGCAATAATGAGGACACTCACGCATCGGGATATGCCAACAGTGCGTGCCCGTATTTTGTCCCCCGTGATAAAAAGGAGAAGAAAAAAGATGAACAATTACATTAACGAAATTTCATCAAAAGTTATTGAAATAAGACGATATCTTCACGCTCATCCCGAGCTTGCGTTTGAAGAAATAAACACTTCAAAATATATATGCAAAATTCTTGATGAGTTTGGAATTGAATATAAATATCCTGTGGCAAAAACCGGTGTATGCGCGCTTATAAAAGGTAAAAAACCGGGTAACACAATTCTTCTTCGTGCGGATATTGACGCTCTTCCCATTGTGGAAGAAGTGGATTGTGAGTTTAAATCCAAAACAGAAGGAATGATGCACGCTTGCGGACATGATGCCCACACTTCTATAATGCTTGGTGCGGCGTATGTTTTAAACAAGATGAAAGACGAGCTTTGCGGTAATGTGAAAATTGTGTTTCAGCCTGCCGAAGAAGGCGTTGGCGGTGCAGAGCCGATGATTAAAGAAGGTGTTATGGAAAACCCGAGCGTTGATGCGGCATTTGCTTTCCACGTTACACATCTTTGCAAAACAGGTCAGATACTTGTCAAAAACGGTCCTGTTATGGGTGCTCCCGACGAGTTTGATATTATAATCAAAGGAAAAGGCGGTCACGGAGCACATCCTGAAGAATGCAACGACCCTATTCTTGCCGCATCCGATTTTATAACTACTTTAAAAGAAAAATTGGTTTTAGACAACACCGTTGTAACTGTTACTGCAATAAGTGGCGGTAATACATATAACATAATACCTGACGATACTTTTATAAAAGGTACTGCAAGATGTACGGATGTGGATACACGAAATATATTGGAGAAACGCATTGAAGAAGTGCTTAAATCCATTTGCGAGGCACACGGATGTGAGTATGATTATATCTTCAGATATATGTATCCTATTACAGTTAACGATGCAGCTATGACAGATATTGTACGAGAAGCGGCATACAAGGTTCTTGGAAAAGAGAACGTGATTGAATATGACACTTGTCCGATGCTTGGCGAAGATTTTTCCTATTTTGCAAATCTTGTGCCGGGGGCATATATCAAGCTTGGTATAAATGGTAATGGCAAAGGAACTCATCCACTGCACAGCAGTAAGTTTGATATTGATGAAGATGCAATGGAATACGGCGTGAGACTTGCCGTACAAACCGTTATTGATTATCTTAAATAAATATCCCCCCGTATAACGGGAGGGTTTTCATTTTCGGGCATAGCCCTAATACTACTGGCTACGCACAAGTGCGTTTTTTATTGGCCTGCCAGCCATGCAACCACTACTTGCTACCCATAAATGGGTCTCGTGGGTCAAATAGACTTAACTGATCACTTTCTTTATCTTTTT
>JAZRHB010000036.1:0-5050 GCA_045644605.1 Clostridia bacterium | reverse complement strand
GAAAGAGCGCAGAATTCTCTTGAAAAAGCGCAGATTGCATATGATGATGCAATTAAAATGCGTGATGACCTTAAAATAAAATCTCCTATAAACGGAACTATTTCTGCAATTTATGCCAAAGAAGGCGACAATATAGGAAATGGAAGCAAGGTTGTTGATATTATTGACAGCTCTGTTATGGAGCTTGAAATCCCGTTTCTTGCAAACGATACAACAAACCTTTATGCAGGACAAAGCGCAACCGTTACGCTTACAAATTCATATTACAGACTGACGGGAACGGTAAGCCGCGTTACTACGGGAACCTTTGTAAACTCCGAGGGAGTTGCCGTTTCCAACGTGTATATTAATGTAAACAATCCCGGTGCAATAACAAAAGGCGACGGGGCAACCGCTACCGTTGGCGGATATGCCTGCAACGGCGCAGGAATCTTTGATTATAACGATACACGCACCGTTACTGCAAAGGTATCGGGCGAGGTTATAAATATGCCGCTTAAGGTTGGAGATAAGGTTTCCAAGGGCGAAACAATTTTAACAATTGACGGCGAAAATGTGGATGAAACAATCAGAAATGCTACCTATTCACTTAAAGATGCACGTCTTTCCCTGCAGAACGCACAGGACCAGCTTGAAAATTATAATATAACCTCTCCTATTTCGGGTAAGGTAATCAAGAAAACCTCAAAAGCGGGAGATTCTCTTGAAGGCGGCGGAGCTTCCGTTACTATGGCTGTTATTGCCGATATGTCAAAAATTGTGTTTGACATAAGCGTTGACGAGCTTGATATTACAAAGCTTGCCGTTGACCAGGAGGTTAATATTACCGCCGATGCGTTTGAAGATAAACACTTTATGGGAAGAGTTGATTATGTAAGCTCCATAGGTACAACCTCAAACGGCGTTACAACCTATCCCGTAACAATTGAAATTACAAATCCGGACGGACTTATTCCGGGAATGAACGTTGACGCAAATATTGTTGTAGAGTCAAAAGAAAATGTTCTTATGGTACCGGTTGGTGCAATAAACCGCGGAAACACCGTTACCGTGAAAAACGGCAGCGAAACACAGCGCATAAAGGTTGAAACCGGTATAAACAATGATGATTACATAGAAATTATATCCGGTCTGAGCGCTGGCGACATTATTCAGGTGCCCGTTACATCATCCTCCTCCACAGGCTTTATGATGCCCGGAATGGGCGGAGGAATGGGCGGAGGTATGCCGTCAGGAATGGGTGGTGGCGGAATGCCCGGCGGAATGGGCGGAGGTGGCAGACAGTGAGCCATCTTATAGAGCTTCAGCATTTATTTAAAATATATTCCGACGGCGACAGCGAAATCCGCGCTCTTGATGATTTTTCCCTTACAATTGACGAAGGCGAGCTTGTTGCCATTGTCGGCTCGTCGGGGTCGGGAAAATCCACCTGTATGAATATGATAGGCTGTCTTGATGTTCCGACAAGCGGGAAATATTTTTTAAACGGAACGGATGTCAGCTCTATGACAGACGACGAGCAGGCGAAAATCCGTAATCAGATGATAGGTTTTATTTTTCAACAATATAACCTTATCCCAAAACTGAATTTGCTCGAAAACGTTGAGCTTCCTCTTATATACCGCGGACTTCCCGCGGCAAAGCGGCGTGAAATGGCTGAAATAAGCCTTGAACGAGTCGGGCTTATTGACAGAAAAAACAAGTTTCCCTCGCAGCTTTCGGGCGGTCAGCAGCAAAGGGTATCCATTGCAAGAGCGCTTGCGGGAAATCCGCCGCTTATTCTTGCGGATGAGCCTACCGGTGCGCTTGATTCCAAAACCGGACGTGAAGTGCTTGAGTTTATCAAAAAGCTTAATGCCGAGGGCAATACCATTGTTCTAATAACGCACGATAATTCAATTGCTGCGGAAACAAAGCGAATTGTACGTATTTCTGACGGCAAAATAATAAGCGATGAGCTTACAGGGGAGGGCGAAATATGAGTTTAAAACAATCCTTCACCCTTGCAATAAAAAGCCTTATGTCAAGCAAACTGCGGTCAATCCTTACAATGCTGGGTATCATTATAGGTATTGCCTCGGTTATAATACTGACAAGTCTTATGAACGGCATTACAAATATGATTCTTGACCAGTTTTCAGGAATGGGAACAGAGCTTATTACCGTAAGTATTTCGGGCAGAGGCGGTAACCGCAGTATCGAGCCGGAAGCGCTTCAGACACTTATTGACGATAATCCCGACGTTTTTTCGGGAATGAGTCCTACGGTTTCCGTACCTATGCAGACGGTTAAATATAAAACCGAAAGCCTTACCACATCCTGCAGTGCAGTAAGCGAGGCTTATAAAGACATACGGAATCTTGAAATGGGCAGCGGCAGATTTCTTGAATATATAGACGTAGAACGCCGGCAGAAAAACTGCGTTATCGGGTCGTATCAGGCAAAAGAACTGTTTGACGGCGAAAATCCCATAGGTCAGGGGGTAAAAATCGGCGGCGCAACATTTAATGTTGTGGGTGTTCTTGAAGAAAAAGCTGAATCGGAAGAAGGGTCAAGCGACGATATTATATATATTCCGTACACAACAGCACGTCTTCTTACAAGAAATTCGTTTATAAATACTTATGCCGTAAGCGCTGTTTCTACCGATAAGGTGGATGAGGCAAGCGGTATGCTTGAAAAACGTCTTCTTAAAACATATACCAGCACCGATTATTTTACCATTATAAAACAAACTGAAGTAATGGATATGATAAACGAAATTACCGGCACAATGACAACTGCACTTGTGTTTATTGCGGGAATTTCACTGCTTGTCGGCGGTATCGGTATTATGAATATAATGCTGGTTTCCGTTACCGAGCGAACACGTGAAATCGGCATACGAAAATCACTTGGTGCAAGGCGGTTTGACATACTAAGTCAGTTTGTGGTTGAGGCGGCAACCTCAAGTGCAATCGGCGGTGTGCTTGGAATTATAATAGGAATTATAGGTGCACTTATTGTAGGAAATGTAATGGATATTACCGCCGTACCAACGGTATCGGGTGTGCTTCTTTCGTTTGGTGTTTCGGCGTTTATCGGGGTAGCATTCGGGTATTTCCCCGCAAACAAAGCATCAAAGCTTAATCCGATTGACGCTCTGCGCTATGATTAATGGGAGGAA
This sequence comes from Clostridia bacterium, assembly GCA_045644605.1. GTDB lineage: Bacteria > Bacillota > Clostridia > RUG12999 > RUG12999 > RGIG4103. Next base: position 1,884 of record JAZRHB010000036.1, on the reverse strand, counting down.
AAAATTATGAAAAAAATAATTTCACTGATGACAGCCATTGTGATGATGTTTTCTGTTTCGGCTTTTGCAACTAGCGAAACGGACATAAACTCACTAATGGCTGAAATGAATATAATGAACGGGTTTCCCGACGGCGGATTTTATCCCGATGAGGCGGTAACCCGTGCGCAGTTTGCCAAAATTGCGGTAAACGCATCAAAATATAAAAATATGGTAGCACACGGGATGGCAACCTCGCCTTTTGCGGATGTTACCTACGAGCACTGGGGGGGGCCGTACATAAAAACGGCATCGGTTAACAAGCTTATACAGGGCTATCCCGATTCCACATTTTTACCCGAAAACACCGTAACTCTTGCGGAAGCGGTAACCGTTGCGGTTAAGCTGCTCGGATATACGGACAGCGATTTTTCAGCCTCGTGGCCGTACGGACAGATGGGTGTTGCCGATAACATCGGGCTGCTTGACGGAATTGATGTTAGCATGAACGACCCGCTTACAAGAGGTGAGGTGCGCACCCTTATTTACAACACCTTACGCACCTATGCAAAGGGTTCAAACAGCGAATATATTACAACTCTCGGCTATTCGGTTCTTGAAAATGTTACTCTTATTGCCACAAGTAACGAAAATTCCTCCGTTGCCGCAGGCAAAATCCATACCTCTTCGGGCACATATAAAATTGACGACGGGTTTGATTTGTCCAACATCGGCGCACGCGGCGATATAGTTGTAAAAGACGGCGAGCTTAAGCTTTTCTTCGGCAGCGGTCAGGTTAAAAAATCGTATGCGGTATATTCCGCAACCGACTCCGACGTGGTTGTTTATTCGGGCGGCTCTCTTTTGGGACTTGGTCTTGATAAAAATGTAAAAGCCTATTACAATCTGCAGGAGCAGAGCCTCGGAAACATCCTGCAGGGTCTTGATATGGGCTATGGAATTGACGTGTTCTACTCGGCTTCCGGCGGCATAGATTATGTATGTATTTCAACCGGCAGAATTTCGGGACCGGTTACGGCAAACACCACATCAACCGTAGACTATCTCGGCTTTGACGAGACTTCAACCTATATGCGTGACGGCAAAAAAGTAAATAAATCTGCAATTTCGCAGTATGATATACTTTATTATTCAACAGCAATGGATACCGTATGGAGCTACAGCAAAAAGGTAACGGGCGTGTTTGAAAAAGCAACGCCGAATAAGGATAATATTACCTCCGTAACGGTTTCGGGCACAACCTACGAGCTTGAAAGCGCGGCGGCAATGGCGGCGCTTTCCTCCGGCGGCAAATTTGAGCTTGGCGATACGGTTACACTTCTTCTCGGCAGGGACGGACGTGTTGCGGATTGTCTGGATCCGTCAGGCATAAATGAAGTGGTTTACGGAATTTTAAAATCTGTAGGCACAAAGCAGTTTACTGACATAAACGGCAACAACATTACATCATATTATGCGGACGTTGTTCTGACAAACGGAAATGTCGTTACATATCCGGCAAAATCAAAGTATGACAGTTTTATAAATAAACCTGTCCGTCTTTCCGTTAAAAACGGTGAAGCAACCGTTTCAAAAATTACCTCGTCGGGTGATGTTTACGGAAAGGTTGATGCATCAAAAATGACAATCGGCAAATTCAGTCTTTCTTCTGATGTAGAAATCCTTGATGTGTCAACAACGGACAGCTATGATGTACTTAATTATGTTTCCGTATTCCCTGCACGTCTTGATGAGGTTACTGTTTCTTCTTCCGATGTTTTGTATTATTCCAAAAACGGAAGCGGTGAAATAAACCGCCTTATTATAGAAGACGTTACGGGCGACATATATTCCTACGGAATTGTAAAAAAAGCAACCACAGCCGAGCGCGGCGGCACATACGAG
>JAZRHB010000035.1:0-15935 GCA_045644605.1 Clostridia bacterium | reverse complement strand
GTAAGCGGTTTTTCAAAAGCCTATGCAATGACAGGCTGGAGACTTGGTTATGTAACCGGTCCGAAAGAGCTTATTTCTGTAATGCTCAAAATTCATCAGTACGCAATTATGTGTGCGCCTACAACAAGTCAGTATGCGGCTATTGATGCACTGCGCAACGGTGATGATGATATTGATTATATGCGTGAGGAATATGACAACAGAAGACGCCTTGTTATCAAATCATTCCGCGAAATGGGACTTGACTGTTTTGAAGCAACGGGTGCGTTTTATGTGTTCCCGAGCATCAAATCAACGGGCAAAACATCACAGGATTTCTGTGAACAGCTTCTTAAAGAACAGAAAGTTGCTGTTGTTCCGGGTGATGCATTCGGCGAAAGTGGCGAAGGACATATTCGTGCATCGTATTGTTATTCAATCAAAAATCTTACAACAGCACTTGAACGAATTGACAGATTTATCAATAAATAAGTATATAAAAAGCCTCCCAATCGGGAGGCTTTTTTCATTAGTTTTCAAGTTTTTTTCTTAAATTTTTAAGAGCGTTTCCGCGGTGGCTGATGGAGTTTTTTTCATCTTCCGTAAGTTCTGCCATTGTTTTACCGAAGGATTTTACATAAAACACCGGGTCGTATCCGAAGCCGCCGTTGCCGACAGGTGCATCTGCAATAGTGCCTATGCACTCTCCTCTTGCGGAAACAAGTTTTCCGTCAGGGAAAATCATTACAACCTCGCATACAAAACGTGCGGTGCGGTTGTCCTTATCTTTCATATTTGCAAGGAGTTTTTCCACTCTGTCCGCATCGGTTCCTTCTGCATATCTTGACGAATATATGCCCGGCGCGCCGCCGAGGGCATCAACTTCAAGACCCGAATCGTCCGCAAGTGCCGGAATGTCCGCAAGTGCGGCAAACGCTTTGGCTTTTATTGTTGCATTTTCAAGAAATGTTGTTCCCGTTTCTTCCGGGTCGATATCTATTCCCATTTCGTAGGGAGTTACAATTTCGTACCCAAGCGGCGAAAGTATTCTTAAAATTTCTTTTATTTTGTGTTTATTTCCCGTTGCGGCAAGCAGTTTCATAAAATCACCTTTATTGTTCAGCAGATACCATATAGTAATATACCGGCTGACCGCCATACTGAAGAATTACATCACATTCGTCATATTTTTCTTCAATCTTTGCGAAAAGCGCATTTGCATCATCTTCTGAAATATCACTTCCGTAATAAAGTGTTATTACACCTGTATCCTCATCGGTAATATTATCACAAACGTTAAGCACCGCTTCGTTTACATCGTCGCCTGCAGTTACTATTGTTTTATCGGAAATACCGATGATGTTACCTTCTTTAATTACAATACCGTTTGCTTCGCTGTCACGCACGGCATATGTTACAAGACCTGTATTGACATAGCTTGCGCTATCCTTCATATTGCGAACGTTATCTTCAACCGAAGCTTCCGGATTAAATGCAATTACCGCACTTATTCCCTGCGGAACAGTTTTTGTCGGGATTATTTCAATCTTACATTCTACTATGTCCCTTGCCTGTTCAGCCGCAAGAATTATGTTACTGTTATTAGGAAGAACATAAACAACATCAGCATTTGCTTTGTTTACCGCGTCTGCAATATCGCCTGCGCTGGGGTTCATTGTCTGTCCGCCTTCAATTATATCAGTAACGCCGAGTTGTTTAAAGATATCGGAAAAACCTTCCCCTGCGGAAACTGCAACCATTGCAAATTCTTTTCGCGGAGCTTTTTCCTGTGCAGCTGCAATTGTATTATTATGCTGCTGGCGCATATTATCTATTTTAATATTGATAAGGCTACCGATTTTAAGAGCCGCCTGAAGCACAAGACCCGGATTATCGGTATGTATGTGCACCTTAACAACGTCAAAATCTTCAATTACAAGCATACAGTCACCGAGCGGTGAAATTGTGTTTCTAAATTCATTTACGGAAGCTTTGAAATCAGTTTTTTCAATTATAAATTCGGTACAGTAGCCGAATGTGATTTCTTCTTCCTCTATCATCATTTCAGGACCTGTGCTTGCGCCAGTTTCTTCAGCGGTATATTCCACCATTACACCGGTTTCCATAACCTTGACCATACCTTCGAATATGCAAATCCAGCCCATACCGCCTGCGTCTACAACGCCCGCTTCTTTAAGTTTGGGAAGCATATCCGGAGTTTTTTCTAAAGCCATTTTGCCGCCTTCAAGAGCTACGCGCGCAACTGTGGCAAGGTCATTTGTTGTTTTTGCAGCTTCTGCAGCAGATTCTGCACAACCTCTTGCTACAGTAAGGATTGTTCCTTCTGTAGGTTTCATTACAGCTTTATATGCTGTTTCAGAAGCTTTTTTAAGACCTGCCGCAAGCGCCGCACCGTCAAGCTCACTAAAAGTTTCAATACCTTTTGCAAGACCTCTGAAAAGCTGTGAAAGGATAACGCCTGAGTTACCTCTTGCAGATTTGAGTGTTGCGGAAGCTACTTTGTTTGCAACCGCTTTAAAGTCGGGGTCTACATTGTCTTTAACTGCATTTGCTGCACCCGACATTGTGAGATACATATTTTTACCGGTATCGCCGTCAGGCACCGGGAATACATTAAGTCTGTCTACTTCTTCCTTGACATTTCCAAGATTGTTTGCGGCGGAAATAATCATACGAGAAAAAATATCTCCTGTGATTTTCATTGTTTTTTCCTCCCTTTATTCGTCAATCTGGACTGTCTGAACATGAATGTTGAATGCTCCGATTTCTATGCCCATAAAATGTTCTATCTGATATTTAACACTGCTTCTTATGCTTTTGCTTATGGTACTCATATTCATACCGTACATTGTTGCTATATGAAGGTCAATAACAAGCTTTTTAGATTCAGCTTTTACCTTAACCCCTTTAGCAAGGCTGGAAATATTATTTGGATCAAGCACTTTTCCGCCACCTGCGGGTGTAAGTCCTACAACGCCGTAACAACCTCTTGCAACGTTTGCAATGATTTTAATCAGAACGTTGTTTGAAATTTTAATATCTCCTCTGTCAGTACTAATCTTTATTGCCATTTTTTAAGCTCCTTTCTTTGGATAAAGTAAACACAAACCTTGTATACTCTCCCGGTACACTTTGTACTGTTATGTGTTCACCGTGCTGATTAATTATGTTTTTTACAATATATAATCCAAGCCCGACACCGAGCTTATCAGCGCTTCGTGATTTATCTGTTTTATGGAATCTGTTCCATATACTGTTCAGGTCTTCAGCTGAAATTCCTTCTCCTGAGTTTTCAACTGCCACCTGTATTTTGCCGCCTGCAGTTACGGTTGATATTTTTATATATCCCCCTACATCTGCAAATTTAACCGCATTATCCGTAAGATTTGTAAGAACACGTTCAATTCCGTCTTTATCGGCACTTACCATACAGTTGTTTTCTTCAAAGCTGAAATTAACATCAAGGTTTTTATTTTCAATATTCTTTTCAAACTTTATAATAACCTGTCTGATAAGGTCACCCACATCAAAATTCTGCAGTTTGACCGGATTTGCCGAAGATTCAAGCTTTGCTATTTCAAGAAGCTCATTAACAAGCCTTGTAAGACGTTTTGTTTCATCAATAACAATGCCCATATACTCATTTTTCTTTTCTTCGGGAACTGTTCCGTCTGCAATGCCCTGCAAAAAGCCAGTTATTATTGTCAGAGGCGTTCTTATTTCGTGTGAAATATTTCCTATAAATTCCTTATTGGTTTGCTCCTGGCGCATAATTGTTTCTGCCATTTTATTGAAATCCGCAGATACATCTTCCAAATCGCCTTTCAGCTGGAGAGGAACAAATTTTTCAAAGTTTCCTGCCGATACAAGACTTATTGCTTCTTTCAGCATATTTACAGGTCTCGACTGTCTTTTTGCAAGTGCCCTTGCAATGAATATGCAGACAACAAATAGTACTATACCGAAAAGTGCGGCATAATTAAGGATTTCCATCATTATATCGGAAATGAATTCCCCGGATATAACACACAACACTCCGCCTATTATAATCTTATTATACACTATTGGCTTCCCAATTGCAATATTTTCATATAAAAAATCTGATTTTGTTTCAAAAAATACTTTTTCGCCAGCAATTATTCTGTCTATTGATGAGCGGACGTTATCCCTTGAAACAAAGTCACGGTACCCTTCGGATGCAATTCTTACACGTCCGTCAGCATCAAAAATTATTATTTCCGTTCTGCCAACTTCACTTAAAATCTGCACAAGATTATCCGCCAGATTTTTGAGGGCTTCTTCATTTTCCTGAGCTTCAACAAACGTTGAAATTACCTTGTCTACAGTTTTTTCGAGACGCATCCTGCCGTTTCCTTTAAGCATAAATGATGCTACAAACGACAAGACTATACATACCGTCAGTACAATTGACACCACTATAGACATATACTGCCGAAACAGTTTCTTCTCTGTTTTATTCATACTCATTCACCGGATTTTACTTCAAATTTATATCCTACACCCCATACAGTTTTAAGCTCCCATCCTTTTTCAAATCCCTCAAGCTTTTCACGAAGTCTTTTTATATGAACATCTACCGTTCTTGAATCGCCGAAAAAGTCGTATCCCCATATTTCGTCAAGAAGCTGTTCCCTTGTGAACACCTTATTCGGATTTGAAGCAAGAAAATAAATAAGCTCCAGCTCTTTAGGCGGCGTTTCCACTTTTTTGCCGTTCAAAATAAGCTCATAGGTTGTGATATTGATGTTTATGTTATCGTAAGCCACCGATTTTATATCGGAATGTTTTGTTTCATATCTGCGAAGCACCGCTTTTATCCTTGCAATAAGTTCGCGCGGGTCAAACGGTTTTGCAACATAATCATCAGCACCAAGTTCAAGACCAAGAATTTTATCAATAGTATCATCCTTTGCAGTAAGCATTATTATCGGTACATCACTTGTTTTACGTATTTCCCTGCACACCTGCATTCCATCCATTCCCGGAAGCATAATGTCAAGAAGCACCATATCGGGCATTGACGCACTTATTTTTTCAAGTGCTACACTGCCGCTGCCGGCACTCTGTACCCTAAACCCCTCTTTTTCAAGGTACAGACGCAAAAGTTCACATATGTTATAATCATCATCAACAATTAAAACATTTGCACTCATTTTGCCACCTCCATAATATACTTACTCTTTTTATTATAACATAAAATATTTAAAAAATCTATTGCTAATTTGGACATTTATTGTTATAATATATTGTAACGCACAGAAAATATTGAAAGGAAGTACGTTTTTTAATGAAACTTGGAATAATAGGACTCCCAAACGTGGGCAAAAGCACACTTTTTAACGCAATTACAAAAGCAGGAGCGGAATCTGCAAACTATCCGTTCTGCACAATTGAACCGAACGTTGGTATGGTTAACGTTCCCGACAGCCGTCTTGATGCACTTGCAAAAATATACAACCCGAAAAAAGTTACCCACGCGGTAATTGAATTTGTTGATATTGCAGGTCTTGTAAAAGGCGCAAGCCGCGGCGAAGGACTTGGAAACAAGTTCCTTTCCCACATAAGAGAAGTTGATGCAATTATCCACGTTGTTCGTTGTTTTGATGACAGTAATATTGTTCACGTTGACGGCTCTATTGACCCGATGCGCGATATTGAAACAATAAACTATGAGCTTATTTTTGCCGATATGGAAACACTTGAAAAAAGAATTGAACGTACCGGCAAGATGACAAAATCAGGCGATAAAAAATATGCAAAAGAGCTTGATGTTTTAAATAAAATTATGGCGGTTCTTGAAAGCGGAAAACCCGCAAGAAGCGCTGATCTTTCAGATGATGAAGCGGAGCTTATAAAAGACCTTTCACTTCTTACAAGAAAATCAATTATTTATGCGGCTAACGTTTCTGAAGATGATTTTGCGAACGGTATTGAAAACAATACATATGTAAACCGTCTTAAAGAAATGGCAGCGGCTGAAGGTGCAGAGGTTCTTCCCATTTCCGCACGAATTGAAGAAGAAATTTCCCAGCTTGATGATGAGGACAAGCTTATGTTCCTGCAGGATTTAGGACTCCTCGAATCAGGTCTTGACAGACTTATAAAAGCAAGCTATAAGCTTCTCGGTCTTATCAGTTACTTAACGGCAGGCGAGCCCGAAGTTCGTGCGTGGACAATCAAAAACGGCACAAAAGCACCGCAGGCGGCAGGAAAAATCCATACGGATTTTGAACGCGGATTTATCCGTGCGGAAGTTATTGCTTACGATACACTTATTGCAAACGGCTCTATTGCCGCGGCAAAGGAAAAGGGTCTTGTACGTCTTGAAGGCAAGGAATATGTTATGAACGACGGCGACGTTGTTTTGTTCAGATTTAACGTATAATTTCAAAAAATATATTTACGGTCTGTACCAAATGGTAGAGGCCGTATTTTTTTATGTCCGGCGGTAATAATAAGCATAAATACCAAAAAAGGAGACCCCAAAAAATGCTTGATGCCGGTTTGCGAAGAGAAATTGTACGAATGTGTATTGGCGTATCTATTTTAAGTGTTCTTATGATTGCCGGATTTGCCGTTTTCGGCAGGTTTGACACATCCGTATTGTACGGCGCCATTCTTGGCACTGCAGTTACGCTTCTCAACTATTTTCTCCTCGCGCTTTCCGTTTCACACGTTGTAAACAAAAAGGATAAATCAAACGCAAAACTGTTTATGAGTGTTTCGTATCTGCTCCGTATAATTTTTATTGCCGTTGCGGTTGCTGTGGCAATAAGGTTTCCTTTTTTCAACGCTATTACTGTTATTCTGCCGTTTGTTTTTGAACGGATTGTTATTATGATAATTCATATGAGGGATGGGAAAAATGAACATACAAGGTCCTGAAATTTATTTTAGACTTCCGGGAGATATCCATATTACCGAAACGGTTGTCAATATGTGGATTTTAATGGCGGTCATAACAGCCGTATGCGCATATCTGGGGCATAATCTTAAAGATAAACCTGAATCCAGACGGCAGATTATTGCCGAATATATTGTGCTGAAACTATATTCGCTTGTAGGTGAAACAATGGGCAAAAAAAACCTTGTTTTTGCACCGTATATAGGTACGCTTATTACCTTTTCGGCACTTGGAAGTCTGTCTTCTCTTACGGGGCTTCGCCCTATCACCGCCGACCTTAACGTTCCGCTTGCGTGGGCACTTGTTACCTTTGTTATGGTACAAATCTTTAAAATCAAAGGTAACGGTATCATAAGCTATTTCAAAGGATTTTTTAAGCCTACACCTGTTATTGCGCCTCTTAACATCATAAGCGAAGTTGCAAATCCGATTTCAATGGCGTTCCGTCATTTCGGAAATATTGCATCCGGCGTGGTAATCACATCGCTTGTTTATATGGCGCTTGCGGGTTTGAGCAGTATGCTTTTTAATGCCGTTCCTATACCGCTGTTTCAGCTTGGCATACCCGCATTTTTATCAATTTATTTTGATTTGTTTACCGGAGTTCTTCAGGCATACATTTTCTGTATGCTGACTATGGTTTTTGTTGCCGAAGCAACAAGTTAATTTTTTTGTTTTGGAGGAATTTATATGGATATGATTATGTTGTCACGTTCTATTGTACTTGCCGCATCTGCACTTGGTGCAGGGATTGCCATGATTGCCGGAATAGGCCCCGGTATTGGTCAGGGTATTGCCGTAAGCCGCGCACTTGAAGCAATAGGCCGTCAGCCCGAATGTAAGGGCGACGTTACAAGCACTATGCTGCTTGGATGTGCCGTTGCCGAATCAACGGGGATTTACGCACTTGTTATTGCGCTTATCCTGATTTACGCAAATCCGCTTGTTAACCTTATTGCAGGATAAAGGGGTCTGTATGAAAAACTATCTTTCTTTTGTAACTATTGATGTATGGACCCTTATTTTTACGTGGGGAAACCTTTTTATACTGTATTTACTGATGAAAAAACTGCTGTTCAAACCGGTTACTGCCATTCTTGAAAAGAGAAAACAGGATGTTGATGCTGTTTATGATAATGCAATTAGCATCCGACAGGAAGCGGAAGAACTTAAATCGGTGTATGAAACCAAGATTTCCGAAGCTTCCGGTGAGGCACACCGCATTATTACTGATGCAACAAAAAAAGCCGAGGACAGCAAGGAAGAAATTATAAGCGGAGCACGTAAAGAGGCAAGACTTATTTTAAACCGCGCCGAAGAGAATATAAAATTTGAAAAGGATGCCGCTTTTGATGAGCTAAAAAACGAGGTTTCCGATATGGCAATTATGCTTGCTTCTAAAATTATAAGTCGTGATATAGACGAAAAAACGCATCACAAAATGATTGAAGAATTTATTGATTCTGTAGGTGACTCGGTATGAACGAAAATTATGCAAAGGCTTTATTTGAGCTTGCTAAAGAAGAAAATATCAGCGAGCTAATTAAAAATGAGCTTGAAGAAATTCGGGATATTTTATATGAAAATCCCGACATTATCCGTATTCTTGACTGCCCCGGAATTGATGTTAAAGCAAGACAGAATATTATCACTGACTGTTTTTCTGTTTATCATAAATATGTCTTGAATTTGTTTTATATTCTTACAGAAAAGCGTTCTGTGCATTTGTTCTTTTCATTGGTAGATGCATACAAAAAAGCATCCGGAACAGAGCATATAACCGCCGTCACTGCCGTGCCGATGACGGAAAAAGAAATTAACAAGCTTGAAGATGTTTTACAAAAAAAGCATAAGAAAAAATTTCGGATTAAAAATGAAGTTGACCCATCCATACTCGGCGGTATTATCTTAAAGTTCCCTGATTATCAGACGGATGCAAGTCTGAAAGGACAGCTCGAAAAGGCAAAATATGATTTGCACAAGGAGAAGAAATATGGCTATTAAAGCAGATGATATAAGCAAAATCATAAAGGACAGAATCCGGACCTATTCTTCACAGATAAACGAAAGCGAAACCGGATATGTTATAAGCGTGGGTGACGGAATTGCAACCGTTCACGGGCTTGAGGGCTGTATGTCCGGTGAAATGCTTGAATTTCCTGACGGCAGTATGGGTATGGCACTTAATCTTGAAGAAACCTGTGTCAGCGTTGTTATTCTCGGAAGTGATAAAAACATAAACGAGGGCGATACCGTACGCCGCAGTGGCAAGGTTGTTTCTGTACCCGCAGGCGAAAATATGATTGGGCGCGCTGTAAATGCGCTTGGCGAGCCGATTGACGGACGTGGTGAAATTAATGTCGATGCCTTTCTTCCTATTGAATCTGATGCTCCCGGTATTATTGAAAGAAAATCCGTAAGCGTTCCGTTGCAGACAGGAATTAAAGCTATAGATTCAATGGTGCCTATCGGTCGTGGTCAGCGTGAGCTTATTATTGGCGACAGACAAACCGGGAAAACAACCATAATAACCGATACGATAATCAATCAGAAGGGTAGCGGTGTTATATGCATTTATGTTGCTATAGGGCAAAAAAGCTCTACTGTTGCCGCTCTTACCGATACTCTCCACAAAAACGGTGCTATGGACTATACAATTATTGTATCCGCAGGTGCGGCAGACCCGGCACCTCTTCAATATATTGCCCCCTATGCCGGATGCAGTATAGGTGAATATTTTATGCACAAGGGCAAGGATGTTCTTATTATATATGACGACCTTTCAAAGCACGCCACCGCATATCGTGCACTTTCTCTTCTGATACGCCGTCCGCCGGGACGAGAGGCGTATCCGGGGGATGTTTTTTATTTGCACGCACGCCTTCTTGAACGTGCGGCAAGGCTTTCATCCGAATACGGTGGCGGGTCACTTACTGCACTTCCCGTTATAGAAACCCAGGCAGGAGATGTGTCCGCATACATTCCCACAAACGTGATTTCTATTACAGACGGACAGATTTTTCTTGAAAGTGAGCTTTTTAACAATGGTGTTCGTCCTGCTGTCAATCCCGGAATATCGGTGTCACGTGTTGGCGGAAATGCACAGATTAAAGCTATGAAAAAGGTTTCCGGTACTCTCAAGCTTGCTTATGCACAATACCGCGAGCTTAAAGCTTTTTCGCAGTTCGGGTCCGACCTTGATGAAGATACAAAACGACTTCTTGCACAGGGAGAGCGGATTGTTGAAGTGTTAAAGCAACCTGCCGGCTCCCCCATTCCGGTAGAACTGCAGGTTATTATTTTATATGCCGCTACAAACAACCTACTTGACAATATAAATACGGAAGATATACGTGAATTTGAAAAAGGACTTTTTGAATATATCACGGACAAACACAGTGAGATTATAGATAATATTGCCGATACCGGCGACCTTTCAAAAGAAACGGAAGAACTTATGAAAAAAGCTATAGGCGAATTTACGGATATTTTTACAGGTGAGGTGTAGATAATGGCAAATGCTTCGGCTAAATCAATTAGAACACGAATAAAAAGCATTGAAAATACTATGCAGATTACACGTGCAATGGAGCTTGTTTCATCCTCAAAACTGCAAAAAGCAAAGGTAGTGGCCGAAAACACAAGTGCTGTCCGCAGTATACTTATGGATGCAATCAAGGAAGCCGGCAAGGATTACGGTGTGGACGGGTCTGTTTTCTTTTCAAAAAGTAATAACGAAAAAAATGTCTGTATTGTAATTTCCGGCGACCGTGGGCTTGCCGGCGGATTTAACAATAATCTTTTCCGCGCGGTTACAAAGCATTTGGGCGAAACCGAAGGGACTTTTATTCCCATAGGTAAAAAAGCGGTGGAATATTACAAATCCGGAAAACGCGTTCCCGCCGCAGGACTTTCCACCAAAAAGTGCCGCGAGATTGCGATGATGCTTAAAAGCAAGTTTTTGTCCGGTGAAATCGCAAGTGTTTATATAGCTTACAATAAATTTGCATCAGCATTTGTGCAGGAGCCGGTTATCGAAAGGCTTCTGCCGATTGAAGAAACCGAAAAGAAAAAAGAGCTTACCATATACGAACCCTCTGCCGAAGAAGTGTTTGAGAGCGTGATTTTATGGTATTTATCCACCTATATTTACTGCAGTGTATGCGAAAGCATTGCCGCTGAACACGCCGCGCGCAGAAATGCTATGAATTCGGCAAACAAAAACGGCAGTGAAATGATTGAAAATATGCGCCACGAATACAACCGCGCGCGTCAGTCGGTTATTACGCAGGAGCTTAATGAAATTGTTGCCGGCGCAGATGCGTTATAAGCTGAGTGGAATCGAACACCACAAGCTTTAAGAAAGGAGCCGAACAGATGAGTGAAAAAAATATCGGCAGAATTGTTCAGATAACCGGGCCGGTTGTTGATATCCGGTTTACGAAAGGGAAACTGCCGAATTTACAAAATGCCGTTCATATAAAACATAATGATAAAACAATTGTATGCGAAGCTATGCTGCAGCTTGGCGGCGATGTTGTGCGGTGTATTGCCATGAGCTCTACAGACGGGCTTTCACGCGGGGCGGAAGCTGTTGACACGGGAGATGTTATTAAAGTTCCTGTCGGCAAACAAACGCTTGGAAGAATATTCAATCTTCTTGGCGAGCCGATTGACAATATGCCGGCACCGGAAAATCCGAAACTTATGCCGATACACAGAAAACCGCCGTCCTTTGCCGAGCAGGTTTCGGGAAGTGAAATTCTTGAAACGGGAATTAAGGTTATTGACCTTATTGCTCCCTATTTAAAAGGCGGAAAGATTGGTCTTTTCGGCGGTGCGGGTGTGGGTAAAACCGTTCTTATTATGGAGCTTATAAATAACGTTGCCCGGCAGCACGGCGGACTTTCCGTATTTACGGGTGTCGGCGAGCGCACGCGTGAGGGAAATGACCTTTATAATGAAATGAGGCAGTCCGGGGTTTTAAGTAAAACCGCACTTGTTTACGGACAAATGAACGAACCTCCGGGCGCACGAATGCGTGTTGCCCTTTCCGGTCTTACAATGGCGGAATATTTCCGTGACGAAGAGCGTCAGGACGTTCTTTTATTTATAGATAATATATTCCGTTTTACTCAGGCAGGAAGCGAGGTTTCCGCACTTCTTGGCAGAATGCCGTCCGCTGTTGGATATCAGCCAACGCTTGCTACTGAAATGGGTGCTCTTCAGGAACGTATTACATCTACAAGAAAAGGGTCTATCACATCTGTTCAGGCGGTATATGTTCCCGCCGACGACCTTACCGACCCTGCGCCCGCTACAACATTTGCACATCTTGATGCAACAACTGTTTTGTCCCGTCAGATTGCATCGCTTGGTATTTATCCTGCCGTTGACCCGCTTGAATCTACATCCCGAATGTTATCCCCCGATGCTATCGGTGGCGAGCATTATGAGGTTGCAATGCATGTACAGCAGATTTTGCAGCGGTATAAGGAGCTTCAGGATATTATTGCTATTATGGGTATGGACGAGCTTTCCGAAGAAGATAAATTAAGTGTTAACCGCGCAAGAAAAATCCAGAGATTTTTATCACAGCCGTTTTCTGTTGCCGAGCAGTTTACGGGTATGCAGGGTAAATATGTTCCGCTTAAAGAAACCGTTCGCGGATTTAAAGAAATTCTGGACGGCGCTTGCGACACGCTACCCGAATCGGCATTTTTGTTTGTAGGTACTATTGACGAGGTATTTGAAAAAGCAAAGCGGGGTGAATGATGTGGATAGTCTTTCCCTACAGGTATGTACACCGGGCGGCATTATGTTTGACGGAAATATCGTAAGCGTAACCGCCAGAAGCACAGTTGGCGACATATGCATTATGAACGGCCACGCAAACTATACGACCACTATAGAAAACGGAAAGTTGCTTATAAAAACCAAAAACGATGAAATAACCGCCCGCTGTTCCGGCGGATTTATTTCCGTAAATGATAATACAGTACGGATTTTTGTAAATTCTTTTGAAACATAAAAAGGCAGTTCATACAAACTGCCTTTTTTATAGTATATTCATTATTTCAAGTCCTTTTTTACGGGCATATTCCACGGTGTTTTTTGTGCCGCCCGAAGATCCGTTATATGCGGCAATTACACGGGTGGAATTATCCACCATATACGCATTTCTTATATGAAACGACGCTTTTGAATACTCGCCCTGCATAAACTTTACGCCATCTGCAGCATCAATTATATCATAATACTTTTGTTTATTTACTGCATCCCAGTGTTTTTCAAATCCAAAGTAAGGTGAAACTGCAATAAGCGAAATATCGTTTGCTTTTTTAAGTTCAAGCACCATTTCCGCCGCCCATATATCAAGCCCTCGAGCCATTCCGCTGATAAACGTGGTATAACCGTCCATTACCGCCTGCATAATTGCTTTTTTAAGCAGGTGCTTTATTTCCTGCTCTGGCAGGCGCAGTTTTTCCGGACGATGCCCCGTAAAACAGCAACAATATTTTTTGTTTTCAAGTTCGTTCATATTTTTCTCCGCTAAACAAAAATCATCTGAAGATAACCCGATACAATTCCAAGTGCCGCCGAAATAAGTATTATTATAATCGGGCTTAATTTTTTTGCTATTCCAAGATAAAGTGCAAGTGCAAGTATTATTACTGATGCCGCCGTATCCCACGTAAGAAGGGCTTTAAGGGAAAAACCGAGTGGGGAAAATACCGTAGTTGCCATTGACACAAGCGCCGCACCGATAAGACCTATTACCGCCGGACGAAGTCCTGTCATAACACCCTGTACAGTTTTGCTTTCTTTGAACTTTTTATAGAATTTTGCCACTATCAGTATAATCATAAACGACGGAAGCACAACACCGAGTGTGGCACCAACGGCACCCGGTATTCCTGCCGTTACCCTACCGACATAGGTTGCAATGTTTATTGCAAACGGACCGGGGGTGCTTTCACTTACGGCTATGAAATTCACAAGTGCTGTTTCTGTAAGCCAGCCTTTCGCAACTATCTCGGACTGAATAAGCGGTATCATTGCATAGCCGCCGCCAAAGGTTGTTATACCTATTTTAAAAAACGTTAAAAAGAGGTCTAGTAATATCATTTTTCAGCCCTCCTCAGTGAAACAAAAAACCACACAAGTCCGATGAGCGCACATGCGATAAGCACATATATTACGCTTATATCAATAAATACTGCGGCAAGAAACGAAAATGCAATAACCATATAGCTCACAAGGTCTTTCGGGCATTTTTTGTACATTGAAATAAGTGCTTTAAATACAAGAGCGATTACACCTGCACGAATGCCATTAAAAGCAAACTGCACCGCCTGTACACTCTGAAAAAGTTCAAGTATATAAGAAATAACTGTTATTATTATAAACGACGGAAGCACTACACCAAGTGTTGCCATTGCTGCTCCGAAAAATCCGGCAACTTTAGTGCCGACAAAAGTGGCACTGTTTATTGCAATCGGGCCGGGGGTTGTTTCCGCAATGGCTACGATATCAAGAATATCTCCGTCGGTCATCCATTTTTTCTTTTCAACCACTTCGTTCTGTATAAGCGGTATCATTGCATAGCCGCCGCCGAACGTGAAGGCGCCTATTTTAAAGAAAGTTGTAAATAGCGATAGTATTTTATTCATAAGCTTGTTTCCTTTTATGATTTAATGGTTTAAGTATACCATATTTTTGTATGTATGTAAAGAATTATTAAAATAAACATTGCCTTTTTCCGAAAGCTATGATATAATAAATGCAAGAATTTTTCCCACATAGCACATAGGAGAAAAAATATGTCAGATAAATTTATTGCTTTAATTCCTGCATATAAACCTTCCGAACTTCTTATTGATATGCTTGAAGAAATAAAAGACACTCCGCTTATCCCCGTTGTTATTGATGATGGCAGCGGCAGTGAATTTGCCGAAATATTTGAAAAAGCAAAAGAATATGCTCCCGTTATTACCCACGAGGTTAATATGGGAAAAGGGCGTGCACTTAAAACAGGATATACATATATTGCCGAACAATTTGACGAAAACGCCGTTATTGTTACAATGGATTGTGACGGTCAGCACCGCACCGAAGATGCCATAAAGCTTTGTAATATGGCTGTGGAAAACACCGGTGCTCTTATCCTCGGCAGCAGAAAGCTTGCCGAAAATGTTCCTCTTCGCAGCCAGTTTGGAAATACACTTACAAGGCTTGTTTATCAGCTTTCAACCGGAATTAAGGTACACGATACGCAGACCGGTCTTCGCGCATTTTCCGCAGGTCTTATTCCGTTTATGAATTCCATAGGCGGCAACAGATACGAGTATGAAATAAACGTTCTTCTTGACTGCACAAGAAATGATATTCCTATTATCGAAACAGAAATCCCGACTATATATCTTGACAACAACTCCGCATCGCATTTCAATGTGCTTCGTGATTCTATCAAGATATATAAAGAAATACTGAAATTTTCTGCATCATCTTTATTATCATTCCTTGTGGACTATGCTCTTTATACCTTGTTTTTTATACTTACACAGCAGCTGCAGATTTCACATATCGGCGCAAGAATTTTCAGCTCGGCATTTAATTTTACGGTAAACAAAAAGCTTGTGTTTAAAAGCAAGGGCAATACCGCAAAATCGGTAGGAAAATATTTTGCACTTGTTGGTGTTATTCTTCTTTTAAGTACGCTTGTACTGAGCTTCTTTGTTCATACCTGTCATATGGACGAGTTTCTGGCAAAAATACTGACCGAATGTATTTTCTTTATATTCAGTTGGTTCTCGCAGCATTTTATTGTATTCAAAAAGAAAAAATAAAATTAAAAGCCTGCACGAAAGTGCAGGCTTTTTTAATTAAGTCAAAATAGCTTGGATTGGACAAGCTAAGTCCCGAAGCTGTACATTGGTACTGCGAGAGGCGAAGATTGTTCAAAGTGCGGGAGAATATTAAAAAAGGAATTCGTTAAAACGAATTCCTC
>JAZRHB010000034.1:0-8386 GCA_045644605.1 Clostridia bacterium | reverse complement strand
AAGGAACGCGAAATTGTTGAAAATATCAAAACCGAGGGGATTCCCGCAATTCTTGTTATAAACAAGGTTGATGCAGTTGCTAAAGATACAATCCCCGAAAAGATTGTTGCGTTCAACGAGATTATGGATTTTGCGGCAACTGTTCCACTTTCCGCTAAAACAGGTAACGGAGTTAAGTTTTTGATTGCCGAAATTGAAAAGCTTCTTCCCGAAGGACCCGAGTTTTATGACGGTGATACAGTGACCGACGTTAACGAGCGTGTTATGGCATCGGAAATCATAAGAGAAAAGATGCTTAATCTTCTTGATAAGGAAATTCCGCACGGCACAGCCGTTGAAGTTATAGATTTTAAAGAAGAGCCGGGAATTGTTAATATTCAGGCTACGATATACTGCGAAAAAGATTCGCATAAAGGAATTATAATTGGCAAAAAAGGCGATATGCTTAAAAAAATCGGCGCTCGCGCAAGAGCCGATATAGAAGAAATGGTTGAGAAAAAAGTATACCTCCAGCTTTGGGTTAAGGTTAAAGATGACTGGCGTAACAACAACTACCTTATGAAAAGCTTCGGGTATGATTCGCAGGAATGAAAGGATGATATAAATGGATTTTACAAACTATATGTCGGACAGGGTTAAACCTATGCAGGGCTCTTCAATAAGAGCAATGTTCAAGCTTCTTGAGCAGGCGGATATTATTTCTCTTGCGGGCGGCTCTCCCGCACCGGAAAGCTTTCCGGGAGCTGAACTTGCCGAAATTGCAAGCGAGCTTTTAAAAGAAAAATCCCATATCTGTCTTCAGTACGGCGTAACAGAGGGGTATACACCACTTCGTGAAATTGTTAAAGGCAGAATGGCTAAAGTGGACAGCTCCAAAGAATATGACGATACCATTATTACAAGCGGCGCACAGCAGGCAATTGACCTTGCACTTAAAGCGCTTATAAACAAAGGCGACGGTATTATTGTTGAGCAGCCGTCTTTCATAGGAACGCTCAATTCCATCCGTTCTTATGAAGCAAAGCTTTTCGGCGTGCCGATGCAGGACGACGGTATGGACCTTGAAGCAACAGAAGAGCTTCTTAAAACGCAGAACATTAAAATCATATACACAATTGCAACGTTCCAGAACCCGACAGGTATTACCATGTCAAACGAAAAAAGACGTAAACTTCTTGAACTTGCAAAAAAATATGACGTACTTATTTTTGAAGATAACCCCTACGGCGAGCTTCGTTTTGCAGGCGAGCCTACGGTTACAATAAAATCTCTTGATACCGAAGGAAGAGTACTTTATTTCGGGTCATTCTCAAAAATTCTGTCCGCAGGTCTTCGTCTTGGCTGGGTAACAGCACACAAGGATATTATGGATAAAATTGTTGTGCTCAAACAGGTTAACGACGTACATACACCTGTTCTCAATCAGATGATGGCGGCTGAATATATGACAAGATATTCAATTGACGAGCATATTGCCAAAATAAGAAAGCTTTACGGCAGAAAATGCGGACTTATGCTTGACGCAATGGATAAATATTTCCCGAAATACTGCAAATACACACGTCCCGAAGGCGGACTTTTCCTGCTTTGTACAATGCCGGAGGGCTACGATGCAAAAGAGCTTCTTAATAAGGCAATTGCAAATAAGGTTGCGTTTGTTGCAGGAAATACTCTTATGCTTGATATGGATAAACCGTGCAGCAGCTTCCGCCTTAACTATTCACTTGTTGCGGAAGAAAAAATTGAAACTGCAATTAAGCTTCTTGCTGAAGTGTTATAAGGAGGATTTGAAATGGAAGAAACAAAAAAGAGAATTTTCAGTGCCATTCAGCCTACCGGTATGATGACACTCGGTAACTATGCGGGCGCAATACAGAATTGGGTTAAAATGCAGGACGAATACGAATGTATTTATGCTGTTGCTGACCTTCACGCAATCACAGTTCGTCAGGTGCCTGCGGATTTCCGCAAAAATGCAATGCAGCTTATGGCAATTCTTCTTGCGTGCGGTGTTGACCCCGATAAGAGCCTTCTCTTTTTCCAGTCACACGTGCATCAGCACGCCGAGCTTGCGTGGATTTTGAACTGCTATACTCAAATGGGCGAGCTTTCCCGTATGACACAGTTTAAGGATAAATCTGCAAAACACGCAAATAATATAAATGCTGGTCTTTTCACATATCCTGCGCTTATGGCGGCGGATATTCTGCTTTATCAGGCGGACCTTGTTCCCGTTGGTGAGGACCAGAAGCAGCATCTTGAGCTGTGCCGCGATGTTGCGGGCAGATTTAACGGAATTTACGGCGATGTGTTTAAAGTGCCAGACCCGTATATCCCGAAAGTAGGCGCAAGAATTATGAGCCTGCAGAATCCGACATCCAAAATGTCAAAATCTGATGCCAATGTTAACGGATTTATTCTTCTTACTGATGATAAAGACACAATCATCCGCAAATTCAAACGTGCCGTTACCGACAGCGATGCAAAGGTTGAATTCAAAGAAGGTAAAGACGGCATCAATAACCTTATTTCAATATATGTAGCGGCAACAGGCAAAACAATTGACGAAACAGCCAAAGAATTTGACGGCAAAGGCTATGGAGATTTCAAGCTTGCCGTTGGCGAGGCGGTTGCCGAAATGCTCCGTCCCGTTACACAGAAATACAACGACCTTCTTGCAAATAAGGATTATCTTATGCAGGTATATACAAAAAGTGCGGAAATTGCAGAAAAAATTGCTATGCGCACAATGCGTAAGGTTTACAAGAAAATAGGATTTACCGAAAAATAAAGGCAGGTGTTCTAAATGAATAATATTGCAATTCAGATTATGTTTATTTTTGCGGTATCGTTTTTACTTACTTTCGTAACAACGCCTATTGTAAAGCTTATTGCAATACGCTGCGGAGTTGTTGATATACCAAAAGATGACCGCAGAATGCACAAACGTACAATCCCCCGTATGGGCGGGCTTGCAATGTTTTACGGATTTATTGTAAGCGTTATTGTTTTTATAAAGCTTGAACCAAAGCTTATAGGGATGCTGCTTGGTGCAGTTTCAATTGTCATAATGGGTATTATAGACGATAAGTTTACGCTTAAAGCCTGTATCAAATTCCCCTGGCAGATTGTTTCGGCAATAATTCCCGTGCTTTTCGGGCTTACAATCAATTATGTTACATTGCCGTTTTTCGGTCCGATTGTAATTCCCGCGCCGTGGAGCTATGTTGCAACTGTGCTTTGGATTGTTGCAATAACAAACGCCGTTAACTTAATTGACGGGCTTGACGGACTTGCCGCAGGTATTTCGTCCATTGCATCCATTTCAATTCTGTTTATATCACTTATTATGGGTGGTTTTGAAAGTGCATTTATTGCAACAGCGCTTGTAGGATGTTGCCTTGGATTTTTGCCGTTCAATATGAACCCCGCAAAAATATTTATGGGCGATACGGGCGCAAATTTCCTTGGGTTTATACTTGCCACGCTTTCTGTTATGGGTGCATTCAAAAGCTATGCGGTTATATCGTTTGTGTTCCCGTTTTTAGTGCTGGGACTGCCGATTTTCGATACGCTTTTTGCAATCATCCGCAGAGTTTTAAAGCACAAACCCATAATGTCTGCCGACAGAGGACACCTTCATCACAGACTTATTGATATGGGATTTAACCAGAAACAGACAGTTTCAATCCTTTACAGCGTAAGCTGTATTCTCGGACTTTCTGCAACTGTTATGGCGGCACAGGGAATGATTAAAGGACTTATCCTTATAATTTCTCTTGTACCGATTGTAATATTTATAGTATGGTTTGCGGTAAAACGCAAAAACGATTTTAAAAACAAGGAGAATGAAAATGAATAAACTTAAAGTTATGACAGTTTTCGGCACAAGACCCGAAGCAATTAAAATGGCACCGCTTGTGCTTGAGCTTGAAAAACGCGATAATGTTGAAAGCATTGTTTGTCTTACTGCACAACACCGCGAAATGCTTGATATGGTTATGGATATGTTTGGAATTAAAGCCGACTACGACCTTAACATTATGCAGCAGCGCCAGACACTTGCAGGAATTACAACAAAAGCAATAAACGGACTTGACGAGGTTATGGCAGAGGCGCAGCCCGATGTTGTTCTTGTTCACGGCGATACAACAACCACTTTTGCAGGTTCTGTTGCCGCGTTCTATAACAAAATAAAAGTTGGCCACGTTGAAGCAGGTCTTCGTACATATGACAAATATTCTCCGTTCCCCGAAGAAATGAACAGAAAGCTTACAGGCTCAATTGCCGACTATCATTTCTCTCCCACACTTGCAAACAAAAACAATCTTCTTAAAGAATCAATAGACGAAAACGCAATTTATATTACAGGAAATACTGTAATTGATGCTATCAAATATACAGTAAAAGATGATTTCAAATTTAAAGACGAAACTCTTGCAAAAGCTGATTTTGAGGGCAACCGCGTAATTCTTGTAACTGCTCACAGACGTGAAAATTTAGGCGAGCCGCTTAAAAACATCTGCCGTGCAGTGACAAGACTTGTAAATGAATTCCCCGATGTTGAAGTAATATACCCCGTACATCTTAACCCTGCGGTAAGAGAAACAGTTTATGAAATTATGTCAGGTAATGCTCGGATTCATCTTATCGACCCGCTTGACGTTGATGAGCTTCACAACCTTATGAAACGCTGCTATATGGTTATGACAGACTCGGGCGGACTTCAGGAAGAAGCTCCTGCACTCGGAAAACCCGTGCTTGTACTCCGTACGGAAACCGAGCGACCCGAAGCTGTTGCGGCAGGAACCGCAAAGCTTGCAGGCGTTGAAGAAGAGGATATTTACAATCTCGGAAAAACACTTCTTTGCGACAAAGCCGAATATGATAAAATGGCAAAAGCGGCAAATCCGTACGGCGACGGTAACGCATCCGCACGTATTGTTGATGCACTTTTATATGAATTTGGCTATACCGACGTTCGTCCTTCCGATATGTAATTTATGCAATATGCCAAAAATATTGCATAAATTATGGCTTTTAGTTGTCATAATATTAGAAAATCGAAAAAATGCGTAATTTGTATTGCAAAATGGTTTGAATTTTGATAAAATACTATTATTGCGTTAGAAATAATTGGGAGGTGTCTATAGATGGCAAAATGTGAAATTTGTGGAAAAGGTGTTACTTTTGGTATAAAAGTAAGTCACTCACACAGACGTTCAAACCGCACTTGGAAACCGAACGTAAGAAAAGTAAGAGCAATCGTTAACGGTACACCTAAAAAAGTTTGTGCTTGCACACGCTGTCTTCGTTCAGGAAAGGTTCAGAGAGCTATATAACCATATAGGTTTGAATAAAAAACGGAATGTACCCAAACGGGTACATTCTTTTTTTATGTTTAAAAATGCTTGTTTTCTCTTAAAACTTTTTTTGCATTTACGCGACCTGGTGCATTTTATTTAAGTTCTTTTTATAAATTGACATTTCCTATATAATATGATATAATAATCATTTAGAAAACATTAGGAGGATTTTACTTATGAAAGCAGTTGTAATCGGTGGCAGCGGCCACTGCGGTTCATATATAATTCCACAGCTTGTTCAAATGGGATATGAAGTATATAACATCTCCCGCGGTACGCGCGAGCCGTGGACAAGCGAAATGCCCGAATGGGAAAAGGTAAAAAACATTACGGCGGACAGAAAAGAGCTTATGAAAGAGCGTAAGTTTGGTCGTCTTATTGCCGACCTTGACCCCGACGTTGTTGTTGATACCGTTGCTTATACAATGGATGATATTACCGAGCTTTGCGACGGGCTTATGGAAAAACCTGCCGTAGCATCTAAAGTTCATCTTATACAGATTGGTACAATATGGATTTACGGATATAAGTTTGAAGTTCCCGTTACCGAAGACCATGTGCGTAACGGCAACTACGGATACGGTCTTAAAAAAGCACAGATTGAAGCTTATCTTCATAATCTTACACGTGAGGGTAAAATTAAAGCAACCGTTGTTCATCCGGGTCACGTTTCCGGACGAAAATGGGTGCCGGTTAACCCGCAGGGCAACCTTAATTTGAATGTATATAAAGATATTAAAGCAGGTAACGAAATCATCCTGCCGGATGACGGTCGCCCGACACTGCATCACGTTCATTCGTACGATATTGCAGGTCTTATCTGCGCTTGTATCGCACAGCCCGACAAATCGGCAGGCGAATCTTTTAACTCCACAACGGAAAAAGCGCTTACCTTACGCGGATTTGCAGAGCTTTTATATGAATATTACGGCCACGACCCACTTTTCAATTTTATGCCGTTTAATACATTCAGAACGTTTGTAAGTGATTTTGATGCCGAAGTTTCGTTCAACCACATTTCACACTCTCCCGTGTGCAGTATGGAAAAGGCAAAAAATCTTCTTGGGTTCAAACCTAAATACACATCAATTGAAACAATTATAGATTTCCTTGAATATTACGAATCACAGGGACTTCTTTAATAAATACATTTTTTGGAAGGAATGATAAGTATGTTTAATGTAACTTTAAAAAGCGGCGATGTAATGACATTTGAAAATCCTACAACTGTTTATGACATTGCAAAAACTATCAGCGAAGGCCTTGCAAGAGCGGCAACCTGTGCGCAGGTGAACGGCGAAGTGGTTGACCTTCGAACTACAGTCACTACCGACTGCACCCTCAACATACTCACATTTACTTCTGATGAGGGCGCGGCAGCATACAGACACACAACCTCGCACATCTTAGCGCAGGCTGTAAAAAGACTGTTCCCCGAAACAAAGCTTGCTATAGGACCCGCAATTGATAACGGGTTCTACTACGATTTTGATGCAGACAAGGCATTTACCCTCGAAGACCTTGAAAACATTGAAAAGGAAATGGCAAAAATTATTAAAGAAAATCTTGCTATTGAACGTTTTGAGCTTTCAAGAGCAGAGGCTTTAAAGCTTATGGAAGATATGGGCGAACCATATAAAGTTGAACTTATACAGGATTTACCTGAAGATGCAACACTCAGTTTCTACAAACAGGGTGATTTTACCGACCTTTGTGCAGGTCCGCATCTTATGACAACAGGCGGTGTTAAAGCCGTTAAACTTACATCCGTTGCAGGTGCATACTGGCGCGGAAACGAAAAAAATAAAATGCTTCAGCGTGTTTACGGAACATCGTTCCCGAAAAAAGCTGAGCTTGAAGAACATCTTGAACGCCTTGAAGAAGCTAAAAAACGTGACCATAACAAACTCGGCCGCGAACTCGGTATTTTTACAACATCCGAGCTTATCGGTCAGGGTCTTCCGATTCTTCTCCCGAAGGGTGCAAAAATTATGCAGATTTTGCAGAGATTTGTTGAAGACCACGAAGATGCCAACGGCTGGGTACGTACAAAAACTCCGTATATGGCAAAAAGCGACCTTTACAAAGTATCAGGTCACTGGGACCACTATCAGGATGGTATGTTTGTAATGGGCGACGAAGAAGTTGATAAAGAAGTGTTTGCACTTCGTCCGATGACCTGTCCGTTCCAGTATCAGGCATATCTTGCGCAGATGCGCAGCTACCGTGACCTCCCCTTACGTTACGGCGAAACATCAACACTTTTCCGCAATGAAGCAACAGGCGAAATGCACGGTCTTATCCGCGTGCGTCAGTTCACAATTTCCGAGGGTCACCTTATGTGCCGTCCCGACCAGCTTGAAGAAGAATTTAAAAACTGTCTTGAAATGGCAATATATATGCTGAAAACTCTCGGTCTTTATGAAGACGTTTCATACCGTTTCTCGCAGTGGGATCCCGACGATAAAGAAAAATATATTGGTACTCCCGAACAGTGGGATGAAGCACAGAGCACAATGGCAAAAATCCTTGAACACCTCAACATCCCGCATAAAATCGGTATTGGTGAAGCGGCTTTCTATGGTCCGAAGCTTGATATCCAGATTAAAAACGTTCACGGTAAAGAAGATACACTTATCACAATCCAGATTGACCAGATGCTTGCCGAAAAATTCGGTATGGAATATACAGACAGCGACGGCAGCAAGAAAAATCCGTATATCATCCACAGAACTTCTATCGGATGCTACGAACGTACACTTGCACTTCTTATTGAAAAATATGCAGGTGCGTTCCCTGTATGGCTTGCACCGACACAAGTGGAAATTATTCCGATTTCCGATAAACATCTTGATTTTGCATATAAAGTAAAAGCTGAACTTGAAAAAATCGGCGTACGTCTTGAAATTGATTCAAGAGCAGAAAAAATGGGATATAAAATCCGTGAAGCACAGCTTGCGAAAATCCCGTATATGCTTGTTATGGGTGATAAAGAAGTTGAAAGCGGCGAAGTTGCTATC
>JAZRHB010000033.1:0-8296 GCA_045644605.1 Clostridia bacterium | reverse complement strand
CTTCCAAAGAACATAAGCCCTATTAAAACAATTCTTGATACTGTACCGAGAGTAGGTGTAATTCCAAGAGTAAGTCCTACAGTTCCTATTGCCGATGCCGATTCAAACAGGCACTCCATAAGCGGAAGGTTTTCAACACCGCTTATGATAAGACCGCCTGTAAGGAACAAGACCAGATACATCAAAAGTATTGCCGCTGCATTTTTAAGTGTTGCATCTGCAATTCTTCTGCCAAAGCACTCAACATCATCTTTCTTTCTGAATACTGATATTGCTGAAAATATAAGCACTGCTGCCGTTGTTGTTTTCATACCGCCTGCCGTTGAACCGGGTGAACCGCCAATCAGCATCAGGATAATTGTAATCACTTGACCGATTCCGCTTAAGCTTGTTAAATCTGCCGTATTAAATCCCGCAGTTCTCGGTGTTACCGACTGAAACATGGAATTTAATATTCTTTCCGACACAGGCAAATCATTAAACTCTGCAAAGTAAAAATATATTGATGGTAGTATTATCAAAAAGAGTGTGGCTGATAATACAACCTTTGTCTGCATACGATATTTCTTTATATGGTGTTTATTTGTCTTTATATCTTCCCATACAAGAAAACCAATACCGCCTATGATAATGAGAAGCATTATAACTGCGTTTATTAACGGCTGTGCAGTATATGATGTAAGCGATGAAAACGGAGCTTTTGTTCCCATCAGGTCAAAGCCTGCATTGCAAAATGCTGAAACTGAATGGAATATTCCGAGCCATATACCTTTCAAGCCAAATTCCCTGCAAAACACTGTTGAAAGAAGAATTGCTCCTATAAGCTCAATTATAAATGTTGTTTTTAATATAAAGCCTGTGAGTTTTACAATTCCTCCGACCTTAGGAGCTGATATTGCATCCTGCAAGGTACTTCTTTGCATAAGTCCGATTTTTCTTCCGGCAAGCATCGCCATTGCCACAGACAGTGTTACAATTCCAAGACCGCCAATCTGTATCATCAAAAGAATAACAAATTGTCCAAACATCGACCAATGTGTTGCTGTGTCATGTACAACAAGACCTGTTACACACACCGCAGATGTTGAAGTAAATAAAGCATCGGAAAAAGGTGTCATATTTCCGCTTGCCGACGAAATCGGGAGCATCAAGAGAATTGTGCCCAAAATGATTGCACCGGCAAAACCGAATATTATTATCTGTGAAGAAGTAAAATGCTTCTTAATTTTTACATTCATAATCAAAACCACCATTCAAGTGTATCTTATTTCCTACTATCATTGTAGCATAATGCTTTTTAAGATGGCATTAACGGTTGAACTTCTGTATTAAGATTATGTTAAGATAATTCTTTTTCTTTGTTTAAGCCGTGTCTTATTTTGTTACAGGGTTATATGTATTTTATGTGATAATATCACAGAAAAGCATAAAAAGTTGTGGTAATATAAAGACACAAAAGAAAAAGGAGGATAACAATATGGCAGCTATAAATATTAACAAAAACAATTTTCAAAGTGAAGTTCTAAATTCAGACAGACCTGTTCTCTTGGATTTCTGGGCACCGTGGTGCGGTCCTTGCCGTATGGTAGTGCCCATCGTAGAGGAAATCGCCGAGGAACGCCCTGACATCAAGGTTGGCAAGGTCAATGTGGACGAGCAGCCTGAACTTGCAGGACAGTTCGGTATTATGAGCATACCGACACTGGTGGTTATCAAGGATGGCAAAATCATAAATCAATCAATGGGAGCAAAACCAAAGGAAGCAATCCTTGCATTGCTGTAAACATAAAATGTCCGCCGGATAGCACTATCGGCGGACATTCATTTATTCATCGCTTAAGCTTTCAAGCTTTTCAGAATCTGTAATTTCTATCATACCACGGGAGAGCTTAACCATTCCTTCATTTTGAAAATATTTGAGCATTCTCGTCATTACCTCACGGTGAGAGCCAAGATGATTTGCAATAGTTTCGTGGGTAATTTTTAGTTTTTCTGTTCCCTCTATAGAAATTTCCTCAAGAAGAAATGCTGCAAGACGCTTGTCAAGGCTCTTCCACATAATCTGTTCTATCAGCCACATTACATCAGAAAATCTTGTTGCCATAAGCTCATTTGTGTAATTGGCAACGGGTGCAGATTCTTTCATAATGCTCTGGTAAAGCTCTGCCGGAATAATCCATAAATCGGTATCCTTTTCGGCTTCAATTGTTATATCAAACTGAATAGAACGCATAATACAGGAGGCTGAAAACAAGCACATATCCCTGTCGAAAAGACGGTAGATTGTGATTTCTCTGCCTTCATCGGAAAGAATGTATGCACGAAGCTGTCCGGTCTTTATCAAAAGCAGCCCTGTACATTCCATACTGCCGTTATGAATTACAGTTCCTTTTGTTACCTTTCTGGTAATCAAGTTGCCTGTGATACGGTCTTGCTCTGCTTTATTTAATTTATCCCATATTGGAAAGTAGCTTTGAAATTCCATAATAGCTTTCCTCGTATGTCTGTATTTTCTATTTATTGTATCACAAAAATCAGATTTATACAAGAAACAAAGCAAACAAAAATTTCCGTCGAGAATTACTCCTCGACGGATAATTTATTTAATCATATCAATTCCACGCAGCAATGTTTCGCCGTCAATAGCACCTGTAGCCTGAGCAATAGCATAGCCTCTAGAGTCAATAAAATATGTTGTCGGAAGCGAATATGCTCCGTATGTTGCGGCAGCATCAGATTTTGTATCATAAAATACCGGGAAAGTGTATTCTTTTTCTGCGATAAAATTCTTTGCACTCTCTAAGGTTTCTCGTCCGGTAGTCATGTTTACCATCAGGAAGTTTATTTCATCACCAAGCTCGAGATATTTTTCGTGAAAGTCCGGCATTTCCATCTGACAAGGACCGCACCAGCTTGCCCAGAAATTGAGGACTATTGGCTTTCCTATAAAGTCATGCAGCTTAACTTGATTTCCGTCAGCATCATAAACTGTGAAATCCGGTGCTAATGCTTTTTGATTTTCTTCTGTTTCACTATTCTCTTGTTGTTCTACTGAAAGCTGATCGGGTGTCTGCGACTGTCCAAGCTGAGAGTAAAGGATATACGCACCACCAAGCAGAACAACAAATGCAATAATAAGTATTATTAGTGTTTTATTATTTTTCATAGTTCCTCCTAACCAAGCAGATTCAAAAGCTGCCCAAGTGTTCCTGTTGCCATCATAATACCAATTATAACAAGTAGGCTGCCGCTTATAAGGTTAATGATTTTGTAATTTCTCTTAATCCAGTTAAACGCTGATTTGAGGTAGTCAATCAGCACCGCACTTAGTATAAAGGGTATTCCAAGTCCCAATGAATAACTAAGCAGCATCAGCATTCCTTCTGCTATATGACCTTGCTGAGATGCCAGCATCAATGCGGAGCCTAAGAACGCTCCCACACAAGGAGTCCAGCCTACGGAAAAGATAATTCCAAAAAGCATTGCAGAGAAAAATCCCATATTATCTGTTTTAACAGAGCGCTGATTTCCTTTGAAGATATTTAGTTTAAATACTCCAAGAAAATTCAGTCCGAAAATTATCACAATCAGTCCTGAAATGATGTTTACTGTTGTCTGGTATTCACGAAGGAAGCTTCCAACTGTTCCTGCCAATGCTCCAAGCATTACAAAGACAATGGTGAAACCTGTTACAAAGCCGACAGCACCCTTTAATGTTTTTGCAGTAGTTCTTTCTCCGCCACCTGCAAAATATGAAATGTATATGGGCAGCATTGGAAGCAAGCAAGGCGATATAAAGGTGATAATCCCTTCAAGAAACGATATTAAATATTGCATTAAATTTCACTCCCTTTATGTTCTTCAGCAAGATATTCTTCCGCCGAATGAACTGCCATTGCACCATCCGAAACAGCGGTAACTACCTGACGAAGCTGTTTAGTTCTTATATCGCCGACAGCATACACACCGGGGATGCTTGTCTTTGTTGTTTCGTCTGCAATGATGTATCCGTTCTCATCCAAATCAAGTTGACTTCCGAGAAAATCAGTTGCAGGCTTTCTTCCCACACTTACAAATACACCGTCACAATCAATTATGCTTTCTTCTCCTGTTTTGACATTTTTAATCTTAACACCTGTTATTTTATCTTCATACAAAAGTTCCGTAACCGTGCTATCCCATTTAAACTCCACATTTTCTGCATTCATTAAAGGCTCATGGTAAATCCTTGTTGCTTTTAGAGTGTCTCTGCGATGAACAATGATAACCTTTTTTGCAATACGACTTAGAAGAATTGCATCTGCAGCAGCAGTATTTCCTCCGCCAACCACAACAACTGTTTTGCCTCTGTAAAACATTCCGTCACAGGAGGCACAGTATGCAACGCCTCGTCCTATAAGTTCAGTTTCTTTGTCAACGCCAAGCTCTCTTGGGTTCGCCCCTGCAGCGAGTAGGACTGTTTTTGATAAAAATGTCCCCTTTGCAGTCTCTATTTCTTTTGGATTTACCGTAAGATTAACTTTAATTACTTCGGCATTTTCACTTCTTGCACCAAATCGTTCCGCTTGTTTTTTCATTTTATCAGCAAGCGAAAATCCGTCAATTCCATCCTCAAATCCGGGATAATTGTCAATTTGATGCGTCAACGCCATTTGTCCGCCTGCTGAAAATTTTTCAAGAACCAAGACATTAAATCCGGCTCTTGCAGCATAAAGTGCTGATGTGTATCCACCCGGGCCTCCGCCAACTATTATCATATCGTAAACTATATCTTTATTCAAAGCTGTCATATTCACATCAGCTCCTTTCCTATGTTAGTTGTATTATATATTATAGTTTTTTTATTTTCTGTGATGTTATCACATAATTATAATTGTATTTTTTGCATATCTATGGTAAAATATAAATAAATAATTATACGGAGGTGTTTATCATGTGTGATAACAACAAATTTTATATCTGTGAGCATTGCGGAAATTTAATCGGTATGATTCACGATGCAGGAGTGCCTATGATGTGCTGCGGTCAGAAAATGACAAAGCTTGAGCCGGGTACAGTTGAAGCAAGCCACGAAAAACATATTCCGGTAGTAAGTGTTGACAACAATACTGTAACCGTTACAATCGGTTCCGTTGAGCATCCTATGACAGAAGAACATCACATCGTTTGGGTATATCTCCAGACCGACAGAGGAGGTCAGCGTAAATGCCTTGAAATCGGAAAGGATCCTGTTGTAACCTTTGCTCTTTCTGATGAAAAACCTGTTGCAGCTTATGCTTACTGCAATCTCCACGGCTTATGGAAAGCTGATATCTAATTATACCACAAATTCATCTACGATACAATATTTTGAGCCTCCGAGGAGTATTTTCTTGGAGGCTCATTTTATTCGTATATACTGTCAACTATATACTCCCAATTATCAAAAAATATTTCTACAAACTGTAGCTTATGTAAGATGTATTAAACTGTTTTACTTTATTATACTTGAATTTTGTTGAGTTTTGATGTATAATGGTTTTAGTGATCGAGTTGCAGGATCCTGCGAGGACTGCAACCAAAGGAGTTCCTGAGGGGACTCCTTTACTTATATACGGAGGTTATTATGGCGCAGTCATTCCTTACATACAAGCAGCAAATCGACAAGCTCGTAAATGATAAAACTTAATAATTGCTGATAAAGAGTATGCGACAGGCGCTCTCAAGCAAATAGGATACCTATGATAAAGGCATCCGTGATTTATTTGCTATTGTTATTGCATTTAAGTATTTCCTTGGTGCTGACGATTTTAATAAATTCAAAACAAACCTTACAAACACAATTGACCACTACATTAAAAACACCACCGCCCTGAGCAAAAATGATATTCTTAGCGCAATGGGCTTCCCTGCAAATTGGGAACAAATATAATCAGCAATTAAAACAAGCGGAACCAAGATTCCTACGATTTCTCGATTCCGCTTTTTCTTTGATTAGTTTTATTCTATTACTACATTAATCCCATACACCAGATAACAACAAGCGCTGTCAACGTTACCAAGGTGTCAATCGTAATTCCGTAGAACATAGGTTTAAGACCTGCTTTCTTAAAGTCAATAATGCTCGTTCCCAAGCCTATTGCGGCAAGTGCGGTAACCATCAAAAATTTGCTTGTCCCCTTTATAATTCCGGATGCAGTTGCAGGAATAAAACCTACACTATTTAAGATAGCCAATAATAAAAATCCGCCAATAAACCATGGAATAATTTTCATAAGATTTACTTTTTGTCCATTGCTTACTGCTTTTAATTCTTTCTGTTTTATGCGTGTGCCTATGTATGCAAAAACCAAAACGGTAGGAATGATTGCAATTGTTCTTGTGAGTTTTACCATTGTTGCAAAATCACCTGCAATTTCAGAAAAAGCATAGCCGGATGCTACAACGCTTGCAGTATCGTTTACCGATGTTCCTGCCCATATACCATAAGCAATATCAGACATACCCAGCCACTTTCCCATAAGCGGATAGAGTGCAATCATCACCATATCAAAAAGAAATGTAGATGACATGGCAAATGCAATATCCTTATCATCAGCATCTATGACAGGAGCAATAGCAGCTACGGCAGAACCACCGCAAATACCTGTTCCTGCGGAAATCAAATTACTTAATTTCCAATTCAATCCAAACAACTTACGAATAAAATATCCTCCGCCAAAACACATAGCAAAAGTAAATATCATCACAAAAAATGTCATCTTACCTACAGACATAATTGTATTAACGGATAATGATGCTCCTAAAAGGATAATTGCAATTTTCAATATTCTTTTGGATGTAAATTTAAGTGCCGGCTTTATCCATGACGGGTGAAAAAAAGTGTTAATAATTGTACCCATAAACAAGGCAACAATGGAAGCTCCCAGTAACTCTCCGGGAATAATTTTCTCAACAAAAATTGATAATCCTGCTACTGCAAAGCATATTGTAACTCCCAACATAAACAAACCGTGTTTTTTTAAATTTGATTCCATGATGAAACTCCTTAAATTTCTTTTGTTTTGTATTTTTTCTTGATTTTACCATAGATTTA
The DNA here is from genome assembly GCA_045644605.1 of Clostridia bacterium. Classification (GTDB taxonomy): domain Bacteria; phylum Bacillota; class Clostridia; order RUG12999; family RUG12999; genus RGIG4103. Next base: position 1,221 of record JAZRHB010000033.1, on the reverse strand, counting down.
TGATAAAATCAAATTATCATTTGTTATATGCTGATAATTTTTGATTATGAGGTACAGTATGTTAGATTATAGAATAAACACCTTTTTGACTTTATATGAAGAAATGAATTACCGAAGGACTGCAGAGAAGCTTAATATGACACAACCGGGAGTAACACAGCACATCCACTACCTTGAAAAGCATTATGGTGTTAAGTTGTTTGAATATGATGGGCGCATCCTTTCGAGGACTAAAAATGCTGAATACCTTAAACGGCATTTTGACAGTATAAAAGCAGAAGAAAAAGCATTGGCAGAGGGCTTTGTTAATAGTGATATGATTAACATCAGCATCGGTGCTACCAAGACTATCGGAGAATTTGTTATTGTTCCCCAAATCCGTTCTTTTCTCAAAAATCCAAACCACAACCTCGAGCTTGTTATTGACAACACAGAAATATTATTACAAAAGCTTGAACAATCCGAAATCGACTTTGCTATTATCGAAGGTGTATTTGATAAATCGAAATACGGTTATCATTTGTATAAAAAAGAACAATTTATAGGTATATGTGCAAAATCGCATCCGTTTTCAGGAAAAACTGTACTGCTTGAAGATGTTTTCAATCAGGATATTGTTGTCAGAGAACAGTTTTCAGGGACAAGGACGCTTATGCAAAATGCTCTCCGGGATAGAGGCTTTTCTTTTGCTAATTTTAAAAAATGTACTTCGGTTAATAATTTCTCTGTTATATGCGATCTTATTGCCAACAACGGAGCAATAACCTTTGCATACGAACCGATATCACGTTGCCGTGATGATTTGGCTATTTTCTATGTCAGTGACTTGCAAATACCCGGAGAATTCAACTATGTTTACTGTAATGAAAGAGTTGCAAACGAAAAGATTAAACTTCTCTTCTAAAATATAAAATCAAATCTTTCTATAAAACAAGGAGGCAGAACCGCTTTGTGTTCCGTCTCCTTTGTCATCGATTTTTTATTACATCACTTTCTTGAATCCAAACATACCTTTATTGCCATCACCAATAAAAATCAAGATTTAGTCCAAATTCTCGATTCCGCTACTTTATTAAGATGCTATTTATTAAAAGAAGGTGCTGTCGTTTCGTTATTTGCAAAAGCATTAGGCCCCGGATCAGACATTGAAAAATACATTCGGGCAGCTTTTGTTGTTCCGAAATCTCTGTTAGAGCCGCTATTTTGTACTTTGTTAAAAGC
>JAZRHB010000032.1:0-3508 GCA_045644605.1 Clostridia bacterium | reverse complement strand
TTTCCATTCCTCTTGCACAGATTGTCATAACATCCTGTCTGGTAATTGGTGCATCCGGATTGTATTTATTATCGCCAACACCTGTAAGTATACCAAGTGTTTTACCCATTGCAATTTCTTTTGCGTAAGTATGATTCGGGTCAACATCTGTAAATTGTTCTGCTTCTTCTGCTGTAAGTCCAAGTGTTCTTATAAGCCAGCCTGCAAAATCTGCTCTTGTGATGCTTTCTTCAGGTGCAAATCCGCCGCCGATTGAATTTACTACATCCTTCATAGCAAGTGTTTCTATTTCTTCTTCTGCCCAGGTATGATTTGAAATATCTCCAAATACATCCGCATCAAGCTTAGAAAGGTCTATAGGTGAATTTGGTACAAGCTTGTAAAGTCCAACGCCGAGGCTTGGCATTGTAAGCTTTAAGCTGTTGTCCGCACTTGTTACAGTCTCTTCAAAGCCCGTACCGTTTACAAGCTGTGCGGTATATCCGTCAAAGCTTATTTGTCCGTTATTGCTTACAAGCTTCATTTCGCATGTGTTTTCATAAGGCTTCATACTCATTATTGCAAGGTAATTATCACCTTTTTTATCCTGCCATATTCTGTACCATACTGCGTCTTCCTGCCAGTTCGCAATAAGAGTGGTATCAGGTGTTGTAAAGTGTTCATATATTATCTCCTTTTCACCCGAAGATTGAATTTTACACCACTCTTCATATCTTTCCGGAATATCTTTAAGTGATTCAAGCGTCATGTCAGACGCACCCGTTACAGAGAATGTTCCTACCATTTTTGCTCCGCCCCAGAATGCCTGATAGAACTGATTGCGCATTGCTGTTACGCTTGGTCTCCAGCTGTCTTTAAACGGTGTCATCTGAACAATCATAGTCGTAGGAGTTACTCCGTCGTTACCATGATGTGCCCAATATGAACGTGTATATGTATATCCCGGTACAGCTTCTTCCGAACCCGGATACGGGTCTACCGAGAATATATCGGTAATACGGGACAGACGTTCAATCGGATCTCTCGCACCTGCAGTAGCAAGAACGTGTATCGGAGTTGTATCATCCTTTTGTCTTATCTGGATATATCCCTGTTCAATCCAGTATTCCATTTCATCAAATGTTTTAATTTTATTGGTTGATTTAACCTTTTTGTTTGCTTCGTCAATAAGGTAATATGCAAATATCGCGGGATGGTTTGCAAGTCTGTCAAGGAACATTTCCATTCTTTTTGTATGATTGCTTCCCGGATATCCCGAAGGTTCCGAAGATGCAAACTGAATAATAAATTTAATGCCGAGTTCAAGTCCTTCGTCCAGCATCTTTTCATATTTATCCAGTGCATTTACAAAAACAACATGGTCCTGGTTACCTATCATTGATTTAAATACATTAAATCCATGGATGTCTTTTTCTTTATAGAAATCAGTTGCATCCCCATAAGCAATTAACGGATAAAAAATTTCGCCGTTTTCATCAATGTAGTTTCCATTTTCATTAATCTTTTTCGGTCTGTGGCATTTATATATACGCTTTTCAACCGTATCACCAATCAGATTGCCGTTTGCGTCCTTATATGTAACTTCAAGTGTATATTCAGTAAGCTCCTTAGGCATTGAGCTAAGATTATACTTCCATTCAACTGTTTGTGCCGCAGGAAAACTTGCACTTTCAAGTACGGTTTCACCGTCTTTTATGCTAAAGTTCATTGTGGAGCCGGGCTCAATAGAAAATGCTGCTGTGTTTACATTTGCAACCGCAGTTCCATATCCGGTTTCTGTATAATTGAATACTCTTTCTGAATATGCATCGAATCTGTTTGCACCTTCTGCAAGACCAAATGCAATATCATCATAGTATACAAGACCTGTGCCTCTCAGTCTGATAAAGAATACCATGTACTGGCATTCTTCAGGAATTTCATAAACTGTCTGAAGAAGATGCCACTGTTCACCATTCGGGTCCTCATCATACCATGTAAGAAAGTCTGTTTGTGCAGTTGGAAGCATACTGGTAAGGTTGCTGGTACGGTCGCTGTATGCCTCTATTTTAAGAACGGCACCACCGGCACGCGGAGCGTCTTTAACCTTAACCCATGATGAAAATACATATTTTTGTCCCGGGATAATTCCCTCTTCAACATACATAGCCTGATTTGCAAAAGGAACGTACGCCTCCGGCGGAGCATTTCTTGTATCAATTTTCATACTGTATTCGCCGGTTCTTGCTTCTTCGTTTGTTCTTGTTGTTATTTCACCGTATTTCGGATCATATGGATTCCAGTCCTTAGCAATAGTTTCATTTCCGCCGGCTTCTTCAAAGCCACCGTTTTTAATGAAGTTCTTTGTTCCTTCAACAATTTTTGTATTGTTATTTTTGTCAGTCTCTGCTTGCAAAGATGCTAAAGCACGGTCTTCAAGATATTGTTCAAGAGCCATCTTTTCTCTGTATGTATCCATTACCTTTTTGCTGCCTGTTACAGTAACGGTTATATCATCCCAGTAGTATGTACCGCCGCCTTGCATACGTGCCTGAAGCTGAAGTTCTGTTGTTCCTTCAGGTGCCTGACCGGAAAGCTTAAGCTCATGCCATTGTCCTTCTTTGGGGTTACTAAGAACTGATTTAAAACGTCCCGTATACTCTCCAAGTTCATTTTTAAATATAAAGTGCACAAACGGGTAACTGTTTTTAGTAGGCAATTTATCTACATACACCCAAGCAGTAAAATCGTAGACTGCTTCGGGGAAAGCTTCAAGATAATTGATACCTATAACTCCTGTACCTTCGGATGATTCATAGGTTATCTTGTGTGAATATCTTCCTCCATGAGCCTGTTCTGCAGAGATACCGCAACCGGGGTTACTTCCTGTATCCCACACCATTTGAGTCGTATCTTCTGCATCACGACTGTAAACCAAAATTGGTTCTTCTTTTGCCGATACGTTTATCATAGAAAAAGCCATAATAAATACGAGCATCAAGCATAGAATTCTTTTAAATTTCATTTTTCATTCCTCCTAATATATTTTGGTAATTTTAATATAGCATAAATTTATACAAATTGCAAGTAAAATAAAGAAATTTTTAAAAATTTTTATTCAAAATAACAAGGGCAGCCAATGTTGGCTGCCCTCTGGTTTATACTTTTGATTTAATTTGACCGTTATACATAATTCTATACATCATTACAGCTGCTTCTGCTCTTGTTGTATTGCCAAGAGGATTAATAGTGCCATCCGGATTTCCTTCTATTACGCCTTGAATCACCATTTTGGATGCATGGAGTGCCGCGTAATCTGCAAATAAATCTTTATCTTTAAACGGGCTAAGTCTTTTTATAGACCCTGCCGAAGTGAGTGTGTTTGCCTTTTCCATTCCTCTTGCACAGATTGTCATAACATCCTGTCTGGTAATTGGTGCATCCGGATTGTATTTATTATCGCCAACACCTGTAAGTATACCAAGTGTTTTACCCATTGCAATTTCTTTTGCGTAAGTATGATTCGGGT
>JAZRHB010000031.1:0-24682 GCA_045644605.1 Clostridia bacterium | reverse complement strand
TTCAACACTTTCTCCAACAAGCGAATCTGCCGCAAACTGAATTACCGCTTCAATTTCGTTTTCTTCAAAAACGCCGTTTAAAAAAGCTTCATCCCTTAAATCGCCTTCATAAAATTTATCGTTCATAACAGCGGCTCTGTGCCCTTTTTGCAGGTTATCAAGATAAATTACATCCCTGCCCTGGCGGATAAGCTCAAGTGCCGTATGGCTGCCGATATATCCGGCGCCGCCGCAAACAAGAATTGACATATATGCTCTCCTCCATCACAATATTTTCCACTATCTATTTTACAATATTACAATGGAAAAATCAATAATATTTAAGAAATTTTTTAATAATATTAATAAATACTTGCAATTATATATAGTTTTTTGTTAAAATATAAGTATAGGAAACGGAGGTATGTAAAATGCAAAGACTTATACTTGTGGTAGAAGACGAAAAACCGATTCTGGATATACTTAAATTCAACCTTGAAAAAGAGGGGTATAAGGTTGCCACCGCGGAGGACGGCGAAGAAGCTATTATTATGGCACGCCAGGTAAATCCCGACCTTATTCTGCTTGATATTATGCTGCCTAAAGTAAACGGCTTTGACGTTTGCAAAAGTATCCGTGGCTGGTCCGACGCTCCGATTATTATGCTTACTGCAAAATCCGAAGAGGTTGACAAAATTCTCGGTCTTGAAATCGGTGCGGATGATTACATTACAAAACCGTTCAGTATGAGAGAGCTTTCCGCAAGAATCAAGGCAAATATGAGAAGACTTTCTTCCGATATTGCCGAGGGCGGCGAGCCTAAAACACGCACAAACGGCAGTGTTATTGAGTCCGGCAATCTTAAAATTGACTGCGACAGATATGAGGTTACCGAAAGCGGCAGAGCCGTTGACCTTACTCTTCGTGAGTTTGAGCTTCTTAAATTCCTTGCACTCCAGCCTGAAAAGGTATTTTCAAGAGGAACTCTTCTTGAAAAAGTTTGGGGATATGAGTTTTACGGCGACGACCGTACAGTTGACGTTACCGTAAGAAGACTTCGTGAAAAAATTGAAACCGACCCGTCTGTACCGAAATATGTTATGACAAAACGTGGTGTGGGATACTATTTCAACGGCGATATTTAATAAAGTTTAAGGAGTAGCTATGTTTAAAAGCATCAAGTGGAAGCTCGTTATAATGTTTACGCTGATGATTGTTTCCGTTATCATTATTGTCGGTACTTTTTTCAGAGTAACCATTTCGAACTATTATATAAACAAATTCAAATCCAATGTTGAAAGTGCATTTGCGGGCGACTTTTTTTCTCAGATTGTGAGCGTTTCCGAAACCGAGGATGCCATAGACCGTATTGCATCCATTATTGACGGATATGCCGGAAGAATAGGTATATCCAGCTCACGAAACGTTTATGTGCTTGACGGAAAAACAGGCTCTGTTATTTACCGCGCGGACAAAAGCATTGTTGATAATGTTGAAAAAACATCCAACATAATTGTCGCAATGAACGGCAGGACAGGTAATGACGTTTCCGACAAAACAACATATATGGATTATGCTGCTCCCGTTATGAAAGATGGCAGTGCGAAATACGTTATTTACGCAAAGGATACAAAAGACGAGCTTAATGATATTACGTCTTCCGTCCTTACAATTATTCTGCAGGCGATGCTTTTCGGACTTGCAATATCATTTGTTCTTGGATATTTTATTTCCAAAACCATTACTTCGCCTATAATTTCCCTTACACAAAAGGCGGAAAGTCTGTCGGCAGGGGATTTTGAAACTAAAATTTCCGTGCGCTCCGATGACGAAATCGGTCAGCTTTCACATACATTCAACACAATGGCGGACAGGCTTAAAAACAACCTTTCCACCATTGAAGAGGAAAAAAATAAATTTGAAACAATTCTTATGTTTATGACCGATGGGGTTATGGCGTTTGATGCGGGCGGCAAGCTTATCCATATGAACCGCGCCGCAGAAAAAATACTCTCCATTGCAGAACCAACGGAATTTATTGAATTTGACAACTATTTCAATAAGTATGATGCCAATATTTCCTTGTCAGAAATCAGGTTTAAAATAAACGAAACCCTTCAGCGTGACATAATGGTGGGAGGGCGTAATATTCAGGTGTTTTTTGCATCTATTGCAAGGTCTGAAGCGGCGGTTGCGGCGGTTATTGTTGTGCTTCGTGATATTACAGAGCAGCACCTTATGGAGCAGTCGCGCCGTGAATTTGTTTCCAACGTATCGCACGAGCTTCGCACACCTATTACCACAGTAAAAACCTATACGGAAACCATTATGGAATCGGGCGATTTGCCGCCTGAAATGATGAAAAATTTCCTTACTGTTATTTCAAGTGAAGCAGACAGAATGGCACGTCTTGTAAACGACCTTCTGACACTTTCGCGTCTTGATTACGATAAAAGCGATATCCCGAAAGAGCCGTTTGACCTTGCGGCACTTCTTACCGATATTACGAATAAGCTTTCGTTTGAAGCAGAGGGTAAAACCCACGCAATGTCACTTTCATTTGCAGGTAAAATCAAACCGTTTTACGGCAACAAAGACCGTATTGAACAGGTTATTACAAACATTATTACAAATGCAATCAAATATACACCCGAAGGCGGCACAATAAAGGTTTCCGCCGGTTGTGTGTATGATAAAATTTATATTAAAGTAAAAGACAACGGAATAGGTATTCCAAAAGAAGATGTGCCACATATTTTCGACAGGTTCTACCGTGTTGACAAAGCACGTTCCCGTCAGAGCGGCGGTACGGGACTTGGGCTTGCTATTGCAAAAGAGCTTGTTGCCGCACACGACGGCACAATATCAATAAAAAGCGATGAAGGCAAGGGCACCGAGGTTATTATGCAGTTTCCGTGTAAGGAAGATGTTACTTTATCTTAAATTTTGTGTAATTGTTTTGTAACATAAACGATGTATAATAAGTATAATGAAAAAAGTATCATTGAAGGAGGTTTTTACAAATGCATAAAAAATTAATAACCATTCTTTCGATGACAGTTGCACTTCTTCTTGCCGGTGCAGTAATGGCAAGTGCAGCACCAAGCGTTATGTACGGATGCCCGGACACCGAGGGTTTGTTATACATAGACATTTATAATCCCGAAACAGTTGTTTCCACAACCACTCAGAAAGATTATGTTTTATCGGGCGTTGCAAAAAGCGGCGTTGTCGTTAGTGTGTATTATTTAGACAAAACCACCGGAGCATACAACCTTGCATATACCGATGGATGCGCAGCTGTCCAGGCAATAGGTGCAAGTGGTTATTTTGCACAGCGTATTTCTCTTGCCGAAGGTAAAAATGACATTTTGGTAAGGGTTGATTCTTCATACGCTTCCGAAGTGCCTTCCCAGGTTGTTCAGCTTGAAATTAATCTTCTTGTTGACAGTTTCTGGAACAGTTTCCGCAGTACTTCTGCCAATATGTTCAAGGCTCTCGGTAATTTATTCAGCTAATTTTTAATCGGGTTTGGTATCAAGCCCGATTTTTGTTTTTATACAGCAGGGCAGAGGCTGCCCCTATTTTTCCAAGAGGTGTAAAATGGCAAGAAAAAAGCTTAATCGCAAAGAGCTTTACAAAAATATAGTTCTTGTGTTTCTGATACTGCTCAGCCTGGTTTTGTTTTTCAGGTTGTGGTTCGGTAACTGGATATGGTCGTACAATTCGGACCCTGCCGGCAAATCATTTTTCGGGCTTTTTGATGCATCATCAAAATCTGAACCGGCATCTGCCGAAGATATTGTTATGCCGAAACGTCTTATTATAACAGGCGGCGGCAAACGCAATATTTTTGAAAAAGGCACATCCGCGTTTGATTCGTGTTACGAGTCGCTTGTATCATTATCCTCCAACATCGGCTTTTCCGGAGCAAAGGCTTCTGCTGCCACAAAAGAAGAGTTTGAAGCGGCACTTAAAACCCAGTCTGTTTTTCTTGATTTCGGAAACGCCTACGGAAAAGAACTTCTTTCTTATGTAAGCGAAGATTTGCCCGTAACCGCTACTGACTGCATTCTGCTTACACCGGGTGATGCGGTAATCCAGAAAGTAACTTCTTATTTTAAGGATTCTGTTTCGGGCGAAATATATAAAATTACGTCTGAACTCAAGCGCGATTCTTTACTGCAGCTGATTGAATCGCATATTGAATCAGGCTCTGCACAAAACATTCCGTTTGCGTTTGAGCTTGGATTTGATGAAGCAAAACAACAGGAAACAGAAGATATTTCACATAACATACTGCTTGATTCTTATATAACCATCGGGCTTGCGGATGAGTCTGTAAACTCACTTGCCGTCAGCACACCCGCTATTTTTACAGAAATAACCGATAATCCGTCGGCAGCTGACAGAATTGTTTCTTTGTTTGGATTTTCACCAACATCAACCCGAAGATATGTTGAAAAAGATGACGTAACCGCTTTTGTAAATAAAAACGGTACCATTAAGTTTTCTAAAAACGGAGTTATAGAATATACCGCCGAAAACGAAGGCGTTTTAGTTACAAGCAATTCAAACAACAAATCGGCGGTACTTGGTAATATATACAGTCTTATACAAAACGTTATGATTGACTGCGGTGCCCACGAAATGCAGCTTCATATTGCTTCCGATTTGTATGGAATTACAAATCAAAACTTTTCTGCAGTTATAAACATAGACTATCTTGTAAACGGCAAATCCGTAACAATAGTTGATGGCGAGAGTGTCCTCCATCCTATAACAATCACAATCCGCGACGGTAAGATTGTATCGTATAAACACTACGTTTACAAGTTTGCACCGTCAGGGGACACCGTGACTACCTCTTCAATGATAAAGGCGGTTGACCTTTTGTATTCACAGTTTGAAAATTCCGTCGATTCAGTAGACGTATCGGAATTATATAAATCCTATGTTTGCACTACCGGCGGCGACGTATCTATTCTCTGGTGCGCACAGCTTAAAGACCACGGAGAAATAAACATTATACGGGAGTAGGTGAGCGTATGCACTGGACGAGAGTTAAAACAATCCTTATTATAATTTTTCTTGTAATTGACCTTGTGCTTGTTTCCGGCATAATTATGACAAGCTATACCTCACCCGTAATTGACGATACACTTATTGAAGATACCATCAGTATCTTAAGGCGCAATAACATAAGTATTGCAAAGGATGTTGTGCCAAAAACTATACCGAATATGGGTGTGGTTGAGCTTAAAAACGAATGGACGGACAATACAAGAGCGGAAAGCATACTTAAATCCGGAGCCGGCGCAAGCATAAGCTTTTCGGAAAGCGAGTTTTATTTTACAGACCCCTCGCCGAAAGCAATAACCGGTTCAAAAATTGCATATAAACAGGCACTTGAAAATATGGGAATTTATGCCGAAGAATCTGCTATTACCCTTTCCGACGGATGTTTTTATGTAAAACAGTCTGTTGACGGAAACGTGATTTTTGAAACTGAAGTTTTTGTAAAAACAGCTGACAACGGCGGTATATCCGGTGCAAACGGATACTGGATTTTATCCGATTCCGCCGGCAGTACATCAAAAAAAGCTTCTTCTCAGCTTACTCCTGTTACAAGCATACTGATAAATTTTACGGAAAATCCGTATAAAAATCCCGTCGGCGAAGAAATTACCCTTATTGAAACGGGGTATTCGCTTGGCACAATTTACAGAGATACACAGCACAAGCTTGTTTCGGTTATCCCCGCATACAAAATCACTTGCATCTCGGGATATTATATGTACGATGCTTCTAACGGCGATTTTCTGTATGCAAACATAAAAGGCGAAATTATGTATTAGTATTGAGATAAAAGTTTTCATTTCCTCTCTCCTAAAATAATAAAGGCTCCCAAAAGGAGCCTTTATTATTTTAGGTTTATTTACTTATCTACGCATTTTCAGCAAGCCGCACTGAAAATGATGCAGAACGGTTCATCCGAATCCCGAAGGTGTACGTGGGTACTCCGAGAGGTGAGGAGGGACCGTAGCGCAGGAAATTGAAACAAAAAGGGGCGAAAGAACAATTGTGCAGAATGGACAAACTGAAGTCGGGAAAGCCTTTCCCGACCATGCCCGACGGCGTACAAAGGTACGCCAAGCGGTGAAGTTTGTTCATAGCATAAAGGAATAATATAGTGAAATTCGTCAAATGACGAATTTCTACATCTATTTTTTTATTTCATTATAAAAACTGTTAGCTTTAAACAGCTTTATAGCGAAATAATTTATTCTTTATGCGGTCTGTGCATTTTGCTACAGCCCCTTATCATATACTTACATAAAAAGCTTTGCTTTTCCTTTATTACAGCCCTTTCCTGCGCGATCGGCGCATTTTCAGCAGGCTTATAAATACTTCAGTATATCCATTCCGGTGTCGCCCTTATCAAATGCGTGTCCGCCGGGATGCGGATTAAATGTAAATCTGTCCGCAATACCAAGTGCTTCGTAGGTTTTTCTTACCTTTTCCACTTCAGGTTTAACCTTATCAAAAGTAAAGGTTGCATCTTCTTTTCCTACTTCTATACAAAATCTTCTCGGGCAAATCATCATTGCAATTTCAGGGTCAAGGAATTTTTTGCCGCTTTCATCCCACACCCAGTCAGCCCAGTTATTGAAATATCTGTTATTAAAGAAGCATGATGAAAGCGCAAGCTTTATACGAGTATCAAGCGCGGTTGTAAACAGGGTGAAAAATCCGCCGTAGGAAAGTCCGAGCATACCCATTCTGTTTTCATCAATATCGTCACGTTTTTCAAAATAATCAAGCGCTCTTCTGAGCTTGAAAATTTCTACTGCCGCAAGACTTGAGCCGCACTGTTTAAGGCTTCTGTCAAGCTCCGCCCGTTCAAATTTCGGTCCTTTATCTTCGCCCCACAGCATAAGCTGAGGAACAAATGTAGCAATTCCTTTTGTGTATGTTCTTTCAACCATATCGCTGTAGTTACCGGTGGTCTGATAAAATCCTGAACAGATTTCAGGTGTGCCGCCAAATCCCGACTGCGTTATCATAAATGGCAGCTTGCCTTCCTTTTTTGGTTTAAAGAAAAGTCCGTATATGGAAAGTCCGTCGCCAACGGAAATAACAAGTCGGTGACAGGTTGTATCATCATCCTCACAAACAAAGGTTTCTTCCGTAAGTACGGGGTCCTCGCTTCTGAAATCGTCAATACAATTAAGCGGATAGCCAAGCATATCGGCAAAATCTTTGCGGTAGCTTTCCAGACTTTTTTCATACGCTTCAGGTGATGTCATATCAGGCACAAAATATGCCTTTCTGTCCTCATCGGACGCCTTGCGCAGTGCATCAATATAGCTTGTTAATTCGTTAAATTGAGCTTCTTTATATCCTCTGCTCGGTTCAAAATCCTCTTTATGATTCATTGTATTTTCCTCCTACTCTTTTTGCAGTTTTAAACACGCTGCATTTATCCTTATCAAGACACACCGTTTTACCATTAAGGTAGCCGAGCGTGCCCTTATTATCATCAAAATCAAACACCAGTTTGTATGCCGACAGTACCTGATGTGAAAGCCCGGTTTTTTTGTTAAACCCCGGATTTCCGTATTTGCCGTCGCCCGCTACGGGATAACCGATATGCGCAAGATGCGCCCTTATTTGATGCGGCCGACCCGTATGTAAATTTATTTCTAAAATAGCGCCCCAGCCAAAGCTTTCCACCGTTTTATATTCGGTATGAATTTCGCGTGCGCCGTCAACATAATCATCAAAAATTTCTACCTTGTTTTCGGCATCATTTTTTATAAGATAAGCAAAAAGGTCGGCATTTTCCGGATATGGCACACCCATTACAAGAGTGTAGTAATATTTTCGTATCTGCCCGGTGCGGATTTTTTCCGCCATTTCCCTAAGTGCGGCGGCTGTTTTTGCCGCAATTACAAGCCCTTCGGTGTTTCTGTCGATACGATTACAAAGTGCAGGCGCAAACGTGTTTTCCTCCTGCGGATTATATTCACCCTTATTATACAAATATTTTTTTATACTGTCAACAAGGGTATTTCCTTTTATATTATTATCCTCGTGAACTATAACGCCTGCGGGTTTATTGACAATAAGGATGTGTTCGTCCTCATATACTGCGTCAATCTCGCCGCCGCTTTCCATAAACGACATATCCGCTTTCTCTTCGCTAAAAAACTCGTCGTTTATATAAAGCTCCACAAGGTCGTTTTCGTTCAGTATATAACCAATTTCGGTTCTTTTTTTATTTACTTTGATACGTTTTATTCGTATATATTTATAAAGCATACTTTTGGGAAGATTGGGACAAAGCTTTGTAATAAACTTATCCACACGCTGACCCGCATCATTTATGCCGATGTTATAGCTTTTCATTTGATTTTCTCCGTTTAAACACAAACGCTTTCATTATTATAAAGGTTAGCGGCACGCCTACCCCCGCCGCAAGCACATATGCAATCAGTTTATATATGCCAAACACCTCAATGCACAGTATAACAACCATTTGCTGAATTAAAAAGTTTGGTATGTAAGATATGATATATTTAACAAACCTTGATGCCGCAAGGCTTTCTTTAAACGTAAATGTACTGTTCACAAAATACGAAATTATAAGACTTGTTATATACCCAAGTGTAAAAGCAATGTTCCGATTAATAACCGCTGAATATATATATGACAAAAGTGTGCAGATTATGGTGTTTGCCGCGCCTACCCCTACAAAACTCAAAAACCGTCTTGTGAAAAATGTGGTTTTTATTTTTGATGGTTTATATTCATCCCACGGAATAAGCTTTTCTTTTTTTACTATAAATGCCGATTTTGCCATATCGGCAAGCGGTTTATCAGACAAGGAATCAGAATAAAATTCTTTTATTTTCGTTCCTTTATACAATTCATTGAATCTCTTTACTTTTTCTTCTCCATAGCAGTTTTCGCCGGTGTATTTTCCCGTATGCTTATCAACGCGTGATGCGAGTAGGCTCATTTCAAGCTTTTCGCATATGGGCGCAAGCAAAAATTCGGGTGATGCAGAAATTACAAGTCCGCCTTTTTTATGAAATCCTTTTATGTGTTTTTCGTGGGATTTCCAGAAAAATCTTACCATTCGGTCAATGTTTTTTATGTCTTTTAAAAATATATAAAACTTTTCTTTAAACTGCGTTTTTGTGTAAATCTGAAGCATATACAAAATTGCATACCATAATACCGCCGGCACCCGAAGAATTGTTTTCGGGCAGCGTTTTAAACAGTAGAAATAAAAATCTACTGTTGAGTCCCCGTCATATATGGTTTTGTCAAAATCGTATACGTTCATATCTTCACCTTAAAAAAACAAGGGAACTTTCGCTGAAAGTTCCCCGTGTCTATTTGTAAAATAAATTATTCTGCGTCTTCAGCGGGAGCTTCTTCTGCTACTGCTTCTTCAGCGGGAGCTTCTTCTACTGCTTCGTCTTCAAGAAGAGCTTTGATGCTGAGAGATACTTTACCGTCTTCCGGTTTGATTTCAGTAATCTGTGCTGTTACAACATCGCCCGGTTTGAGAGCTTCTGCAACTGTTGCAATGTGTTTGTTTGAAATCTGAGAAATGTGGATAAGTCCGTCTACACCTTCAATGATTTCAGCAAATGCACCGAATGCAACTGTTCTTACAACTTTACATTCTACGCTGTCGCCAACTGCATATTTGCTTTTGAAGATTTCCCACGGATTATCTTCTGTGCGTTTGTAGCCCAAAGAAATTTTCTGGTTTTCTTCATCGATTTCTTTGATGATAACTTCAACAACCTGTCCTTCTTTAAGAACTTCGGACGGATGGTTGATTCTTCTCCATGAAATTTCGGAAATATGGATAAGTCCGTCAACGCCGTCAATGTCAACAAATGCGCCAAACGGAACAAGTCTTACAACTGTACCGTTTGCAATTGCACCAATTTCGTATTTGGCAGCGAATTTGGTCCACGGGTTGTCTTCTTCTTTTTTGCAGGAGAGAGAAATTTTCTGATTTTCTCTATCAAGAGCTTTTACATAAACGTTTATTTCGTCGCCTTCTTTTACTACCTGTTTCGGGTGAGTAATTTTTTTCCATGAAAGTTCGGAAATGTGAACAAGTCCGTCAACTCCGCCGATGTTTACAAATACGCCGAACGGTGCGATAGAGCTTACTGTTCCTGTATATTCTTTGCCTTCTTCAGCTTCTGCCCAGAATGCATCTTTAGCTTTCTGTTTTTCTTCTTTAAGTACAGATTTGATAGATGCAACGACTCTGCGTCTTCTGCCTTTTGCAATGTCAAGTACACGTACTTTAACTTCTTTGCCGGAGAGGATGCTTAAGTCTTCCATAAATCTGTCTGATGCCTGAGATGCAGGTACAAACATTTTTGTGTCAAGTGCAATAACGTTAACTCCGCCATTTACAATTTCCACAACTTTTGCGTCAAGAATTTCCTGAGAATCAAAAGCTTCCTGAACTTTTGCCCAGTTCTTTTCCTGTTCAAGTTTTCTTCTTGAGAGTCTTACCTGACCGTTGTTATCATCAACCTGGATAACAAACGCTTCAAGTTCGTCGCCTTTCTTAACAAGATCCGACGGTTTTTTTGTCGGGTCATCCGAAAGGTTAGCAAGGTCAATTATACCGTTGTATTTACAACCTACTAATTCAAGCACAATTTCAGTCGGTCTAACATCGACAACTGTGCCCACAACCGTGTCTCCTGTATTTAAAGATTTTAATGACTCATCAAGCATTTCTTCGAAACTCATAGTTTCCTGATTGTTGAGTTTTTCCATGGTATTAAATACCTCCTTTATTATTTGGTCGGGCGTTGATGCTCCGGCCGTTATACCAATTTTAGAGCAGTTTTCAAGCCTTGAAAAATCAATTTCTTCGGCTTTTTCTATATAAAAGGTGTTTTTGCACCTTTCCTTGCACACTTCATACAGTTTTTTTGTGTTTGAACTGCTTTTCCCGCCGATAACAAACATTGCGTCCACTTTAGTTGCAAGGTCTGCCGCTTCCGTTTGCCTTTCGGCTGTTGCGCTGCAGATTGTATCGTTAATATCTGCATCCGGGTTTATTTCAAGAATTGCTTTTGTAAGTATGTCCCACGTTTTTCTATCCATAGTGGTCTGGGAAACAACGCCTATCTTTTCATCGGGCTTTATGTTTTCCTTTACGTCCTCCACGCTTGAAACAACCACGCTGTTTTCACACCAGCCTGTTATGCCGATTACTTCGGGATGTCGCTTATCACCTATTATAACAGTTTTTATACCCATTTTGCAATAGTTATTTGAAATATTATGAATTTTTTTTACAAAAGGGCACGTTAAATCAATAATTTCGTGTCCATTTTCGACGAGTTTGTCTATAATTGCCTCTCCTGCACCGTGTGTACGGATAATAATGCGCTCACTAAGGTCGCCGTCAAGGGAGGATACGGGCACTATTCCAAGCGCAGAAAGTCTGTCAACCTCCTGCGGATTATGAATAAGCTCGCCATATGTATTTATTGTTCCGCCGAATTTTTCAATTGCGGCAACTGCATCGTTAACTGCACGGCGCACGCCAAAACAAAAGCCTGCGCTTTTTGCTATGTATATTTCCATTATTCCTCCGCAAGTTCTTTTATTCTTGCATATAAAAGATTTGAAAGTGCGCTGTTCATTTCGGCGCGGTTTTCTATTTCAAGAATTTTACCTATTTCTTCTACAGCAATAGGTTTTCCAATGTTTACTTTAACACCGCCAAAAAGCTTAAATTCCCCTGCAATACCAAAAGGAATTACAGGCACGCCTGATTTATGCGCCATTGAAAGAATTCCGGGTTTTACGCTTTCGGGAGTAATTTTTTTCATTCTTGTTCCCTGAGGGAAAACCATAAGCCCCTTTCCTGCTTTCATAACGCGTAAGGATTCTTTAATTGCCGCAATATCTTTTTTATCTCTGTCAATTGAAATTGCACCAATCTTTTTAACAAATTTCCCGATTACCGGTGCATCGCAAAGCTCTCTTTTTGAAAGAAAGTTCATTCTTTGTTTTACAAGCGATGCAACAAGTGGCGCATCGTGATTGCTTTTATGGTTGCCGCAAAAGGCGTATCCGCCCTCTTTTGGCAGGTTTTCAAGCCCGTTTATGCGGGCAAAGAAAAATATTCTGTAAAACCAGCGCACAACAAAGCACGCAAATTTATATAACATCAGATTCCTGTCCTTTCGTTTATTATACGACGTACAGCTGCAATAGACTCTTCAAGAGTAAGGTCGGCTGTATCAAGTTCTATTGCATCATCCGCACGGCGAAGAGGTGAATGCTCTCTGTGTGAGTCGTCATAATCTCTTTTTTCCATATCGGAAAGGACATATTCATATGTAACGTCCTGACCTTTTTCAATAAGCTCATCAAATCGGCGCCGCGCCCTTACTTTAACATCAGCTGTCAGAAAGATTTTAACATTTGCATTTGGAAGAACACAGGTACCGATGTCGCGTCCGTCCATAATAACGCTGTATTTTTCGCCAAGCTTTCTCTGCATATCAACAAGCTTTTCCCTTACTTTCATATAGCTTGACACCTTGGATGCCGCCATTGAAATTTCGGGGGTTCTTATAAGATGTGTAACATCCTCACCGCAAAGATTGATGTGCTGAAGCTCGTCTTTATAATAAATATCAATGTCAATGTCGTCCAAAACCGCAACAACGCCTTCTTCGTCGTGGATGGAAATTCCTTTGTTCACAACATAAAGACCTACCGCGCGGTACATTGCGCCTGTATCAATATAAACAAATCCAAGTTTTTTTGAAAGCTCTTTAGCTATTGTGCTTTTGCCCGCTCCCGACGGACCGTCAATGGCTACCTGAACACTTTTCATTTTGTTTCTTCCTCCTGAATTTCCTGCTTTTTAATGCTTACCTGATTGATTTTTTTATCGTCGGCGTCGGTAACTTCAAACACAAAGTCTTCAAACACAAAGCTGTCGCCGTTTTCAGGTATTTTATCAAGCATTCCTGTTACAAACGCACCGAGTGTTTCATAATCGGCGGTTTGCTCGTCATCTTCTTCAAGCTCTATACCAAGGGTTTCACAAACAGAAATAAATTCTGCGCTTCCCTCTGCAATATAGGTATCATCACCAAGTGCAACGGTTTCTTCCACCTCATCATCATATTCGTCCTGAATATTACCGAGAATGGATTCAATAAGGTCTTCCATTGTAATAATACCCGATGTTCCGCCGTATTCATCCACAACAATAGCCATATGTATTTTGCTTTCCTGCATTTCCGAAAACAGCTCGTCCGCTTTTTTGGATTTTGGAATGAAATACGGTTTTATCAAATACTCACGAATATCAAAATTATCTTTGTTCCCACTGTTTAAAAACCCTACAACCGCTTTTGCGTGCAGAATTCCCACAATATTGTCAAGGGTTGTATCGTATACGGGAATACGGGTGTATCCCTCTTCAAGAATGGCTTTTATAACATCTTCAAACGGTGTTGTTACATCAAGTGCAACCATATCCGTTCTGTGTGTCATAATTTTGTTTACGGCCGTATCGTTAAACTGGAATATATTGTTTATCATTTTTGTTTCCGCTTCGTCAATATATCCTTTTTCGCCGCCTTCGTCAACCATAAGCTTGATTTCTTCTTCCGTAACCTCCTGATGTGTTTCTTTGAGGTTAGGGTTGAACATACCCGCAACGAGTTTTGCAATTCCGCCAAGCACAATGGAAATTGGTGTGAAAACACAAAGCAAAAATCTGATTATGCCGGCAAGGTTTACACTGGTTTCCTCATTTTTCTTATACACAAGTTTTTCAGGTATAAGAATTCCTATAATTGCAGTAAGAATTACTGTTACTACCACTGTCGCTGCCGTAATAAGTTTGTTCGGGATTACGACTGCATAGTGCCCTGCTACTGCACCGACAAACATTAAAATAACAACAGTTATAACCTGCATCCCCACAACAAATCTTTCTTTTGATGCAAGGATTTTCTGTGTGCCTTCGGTATCTTTTTCCGAATCGTCCGAATATTTTTCAAGCTTTTTTTCGGTAAGCGGGGAAATTGCTGATGTAAGCGCAGTAACAAATGCCAGAAGAAGTACTGCTATTCCTGCAATATAAGCCCATCCCCAGTCAATATTCTGCCATAAAGGAATCCCGTCTGTTTCAGTTCCCATATTTATTTGTTCTCCTTTCGGTTATGCCGAGGGGGAAGAAGCCCCTCTCTGCTTAATCACAAAAATATCTTATAAATCTTTTATTAAGTATATTTATAAACGGCGCTGTCCATATAAAACCTATGCCAAGTGTTACAATTCCGAACAGAAAGCGAGGAATTGCGCGCAGACAAAGCCCAAACATATCCATATTTCTGTAACGCATGATGTTTTTTGCCATACGCACTGTTTTTCTCGGACTTACATCCGGTTCTTTTGCAAGAATATATGTAATTGCGCTATTTGACAGTACAATTGACGCAGCACACGACAGTGCAACTATCACCAGAACTGCTATGGTAAACACCCATACTGCGCTGCCACGCGCAAATCCAGCCACAACCAGCACTCCCGAAAAAATCTTTCCTACAAAGTACCATGCCAAAATCACAAGCGCAACCTTTATTGCAACCGGAAGCTGAGTGCGGATTGCCTTTTTCATTTGTTTGAAATATGCAAAAACCTCGTCAACTTTAACCCTGTGCCGCATTGCTATTTTTGCGTAGCACACCCCCGCGCCTGTGTTTATGGGGATGTGCACAAAAACAAATGCTGCAATATACAAAAGATAGAAAATCATACTCGGTGTGCCGTATATAAAGCCTGTTCCCCAGAACTGTGCACACATAAACTGTGCGGTCATAATGGCAAAATATACTGCTATTTTAACAAGCGTGCCTACCACACTTATCATTACCGCTTTGGATTTTCTCTTTTTAAATATTTTCCGTGTTTCGTCATATATTTCTTTATGAGTGGTCATCAACTTCACCTCGTACTTTATACTTCCATAATAACGGGCAAAAGCATCGGGTCGCGTTTTGTTTTGTTGTAGAGATATGATGCAAGCTCATTTTTAACGGAGTTTTTAATTATTGTCCAGTCATTTATTCCATCAAGTTTGCTTTTTTCAATAGCTTCTCTTGATACTGATTTGATTTCTTCCATCAAATCTTCGGATTCGCGCACATATACAAACCCACGTGAAATAATGTCGGGTCCTGCAATAATCTCGCGCGTTTTTGCCGACATTGTAACAACAATTACAATAAGGCCGTCCTGCGCCAGATGTCTTCTGTCACGAAGAACAATATTACCGACATCGCCAATACCAAGTCCGTCAACAAGCACTTTGCCCGAAGGCACACTGGCTCCAATTCTTGCACCATTATCATCAATTTCTAAAACCTGTCCTATGTCCATTGTAAATATGTTTTCTGACGGAATTCCCATTTTTTGGGCAAGTATGCCGTGTTGTTTCAAATGCCGGAAGTCTCCGTGAATCGGCATAAAATACTTCGGCTTTGTTATACCGAGTATCATTTTCAGTTCTTCCTGACACGCATGACCGGAAACGTGTACCTCATCAAGAGATTTATAAATTACGTCTGCACCGAGTTTAAATAACTCGTCAATTACTTTGAATATAAGTTTTTCGTTACCCGGAATAGGACTTGCAGAAATTACAATCAGGTCCCCGGGTGTTATTTCAACATTTTTATGTCCCGAAAAAGCCATTCTGGAAAGGGCACTCATTGTTTCGCCCTGACTTCCCGTTGTACAGATTGTGACTTTGTTCGGCGGATATTTTTTAATCTCACTTATCGGGATAAGTGTGCCTTCCGGTATATCCATATATCCTAAAAGCGACGCTACCTCCACAATATTTTCCATACTGCGTCCCGAAACGGCTACCTTTCGCCCGTAACGTACGGAAGCATTTATAAGCTGCTGAACCCTGTGGATGTTTGAAGCAAACGTTGCCACAATTATCCTCTGGTTTTTATGGCCGCTTAAAATATCATCAAAAGTATCTCCAACGTTGCGTTCCGACATTGTATATCCGGGTCTTTCAACGTTGGTCGAGTCGGATAAAAGCGCCAGAACACCTTTTTTTCCTATTTCGCCAAGTCTTGCAAGGTCAATCATCGGACCTGCAATAGGCGTAGCATCAATTTTAAAGTCGCCTGTGTGTATTACGGTACCTTTCGGCGTATAGATTGCCAGCATCACCGCATCCGCAATACTGTGGTTTGAATGAATAAATTCAACAGAAAAGCTGCCAAGCTTAATGGTTTCCCCCTGCGAAACCCTTACAAGCTTTGATGTGCTTAAAAGACCATGTTCCTTAAGCTTACATTCCGCAAGCCCCAGTGTCAGCCCCGTGCCGTACACCGGAACATTCAGTTCTTTAAGGAAAAACGGAAGTCCACCGATATGGTCTTCATGGCCGTGAGTCAGAATTATACCGCGCACCTTTTCTTTGTTTTTTACAAGGTAAGATATATCGGGTATTACAAGGTCAACCCCAAACATTTCCTCGTCGGGAAAAGCAATACCGCTGTCAACTACAATTATGTCATGTCCGTATTCAAATACATAAATATTCTTACCAATTTCATTAAGCCCGCCCAGTGCAACTATCTTCAGTTTATTAGGTTTACGAGCCAAACAGTTCGCCTCCTTTAAAAAATTATTTCCGGTCATATATAGGAATGCATTAGCATTAAAAACTAATTTTATTTACATACATATTCTATTATATCATAAAATTTACAAATAATAAAGCTTTTTTTAAAATTTATTTAATTTAATCTCCATAATCTGCCGGACTTGTATTATTATAGGCATTCTGGAGGAATGTATATACATAAAAATTAATAAAAATGCATTAAAATACTTGACGAAAGAAGAATTTATGTATATAATAAAATGGTGCATATGTATTTATTAATAAAATAAATATACAAATTATAACTTTATATTTTTACAAGGAGGTGTAGGCATAACAATAATGGATACCTTACATTACATTCTTATTGCCGTTGCTGTTCTCACGGGCATCGTTGGCATTTTGATAGGCATTCTCCTTCGTAAAGGCATAGCCGAAAAGAAAATCGGCAGCGCTGAAGCAGAAGCCAAGAGAATTGTTGAAGCAGCCGAAAAGGCAGCTGGGGCTAAGAAAAAGGAAGCTCTTATTGAAGCTAAAGACGAAATACATAAACTCAGAGTTGAGTGTGATAAAGAAATAAAAGAACGCAGAAGCGAAATATCACGCCAGGAACGCAGGATTAGCCAGAAAGAGGAAACTCTTGATAAAAAATCCGAAGCTCTTGAGAAAAAAGAAGAACTTGTTAACAAAAAGAACAAAGAACTTGAAGAAATGCAGGCAAAAACTGCCGCTCTTCATCAGAAACAGATTGAACAGCTTGAAAAAATTGCATCGCTTACAAAAGAGGAGGCTAAACAAACGCTTATTGCAAGCATAGAAAATGAAGCCCGCCACGAAGCTGCAATGCTCATCAAGGAAATCGAAGATCAGGCTAAAGACGAAGCCGAAAAGAAAGCTCGCAAAATTATCGGTCTTGCCATCCAGAGATGTGCTGCCGACCACGCAGCTGAAGTTACTGTTTCGGTTGTTGCATTGCCTAACGACGAAATGAAAGGAAGAATTATCGGACGTGAGGGACGTAACATACGTACTCTCGAAACCTTAACGGGTATCGACCTTATTATTGACGATACTCCGGAAGCGGTTGTTCTGTCAGGGTTTGACCCTGTCCGCCGTGAGGTTGCAAGACTTGCCCTTGAAAACCTTATCCACGACGGCAGAATTCATCCTACACGAATTGAAGAAACTGTTGAAAAAGCCCAGAAGGAAGTTGAAAACATCATCAAACAGGAAGGTGAACGTGCTACGTTTGAAACAGGCGTAAACGGCCTCCACCCTGAACTTATAAGACTTCTCGGTAAGCTGAAATACAGGACA
Source organism: Clostridia bacterium (assembly GCA_045644605.1). Classification (GTDB taxonomy): domain Bacteria; phylum Bacillota; class Clostridia; order RUG12999; family RUG12999; genus RGIG4103. The sequence goes on along the minus strand of JAZRHB010000031.1, from coordinate 6,666 downwards.
AGTTACGGCCAAAATGTTTTAATGCACAGCATTGAGGTTTCGCATCTTGCCGGTCTTATGGCTGCTGAAATGGGCGCAGACGTAAATCTTGCAAAACGTGCCGGTCTTCTCCACGATATCGGTAAAGCCCTTGACCACGAGGTTGATGGTTCACATATCGAAATCGGTGCAAACGTTGCAAGAAAATGCAAAGAAAACAACGAAGTTATTCACGCAATTATGGCACACCACGGTGATGTTGAAGCAAATACAATTATAGCATGCCTTGTTCAGGCGGCAGATGCTATTTCTGCTGCAAGACCGGGCGCAAGACGCGAAAATATTGAAATGTATATTAAACGTCTTGAAAAGCTTGAAGAAATTGCTACAAGCTTCTCCGGAGTTGAACGTTCCTTCGCTATTCAGGCAGGACGTGAAATACGTATAATGGTTAAACCCGACGACGTAAGCGACGAATCTATGGTTCTTGTTGCAAGGGATATTGTTAAGAAAATTGAAGAAGAACTTGAATATCCGGGTCAGATTAAGGTTAATGTAATACGTGAAGTTCGTACAGTAGATTACGCAAAATGATTCAAAAGAGCTGAAGAAATACTTCAGCTCTTTTTTAACCTTGGTTTTTAATTTTTGCAGGATTAATATAAAAAGATGCAAAACGGACAAACCGAAGGAAAACAGTTATGTTTTGCCTTGCCCGACGGCGTACACAGGTACGCCGAGAGGTGAGGGTTGTTCGTAGCACGAAAGCTCTAATTTTAGAAATTCGTTTTAACGAATTTCTACCTACAGTGTTAACTTTATCTTTTACACTTATTTTCTTTATTTTATTATGCTTTCGTGCGGTTGGCGCTTTTTAGATTAATCCTCTTTAGAAAGAGGAAAAATATATGAACATTCTTTGCATTGGTGATATTGTCGGCAGAAACGGTGCCGAAATGGTTGCCGGTCAGCTTAAATATTTAAAACAGGATTACGACATTGATTTTGTTATTGCTAACGGCGAAAACGCCAATACCGGCAACGGAATCAACCGCGAGAGAGCAGATTTTCTGCTTGACGCGGGCGTCGATGTAATCACCCTTGGCAACCACGCATTTTCAAAACCAAGGGTTACCGAGCTTTTTAACGACGGCTACCCCATAATCCGCCCGGCAAATATGACAGATGTTTCCGGACCGGGATATATTATAAGAACCGTATGCGGACGGCGCGTTGCCGTTATAAACCTTATCGGAAGAGTGTTTATGCGCGAAGCCAACTGTCCGTTTGAAGTCGCAAACAAGCTTGTTTCTGAACTTGATGCCGATATTTTTATAATTGATTTCCACGCCGAAGCCACAAGCGAAAAACAGGCGCTTGGCTGGTATCTTGACGGACGCGCGGCGTGCGTGTTCGGTACACATACACATACACAAACCGCCGACGAGCGTATACTTCCGTCGGGAACGGCTTATATTACCGATATTGGTATGACAGGTCCATACAATTCCGTACTTGGCGTAAAAAAGGAAATTGCCGTAAAAAAATTCCTTACAATGGAAAATATCCGCTATGAACACGCTGAAGGAAACTGTATGCTTAACGGTATTGTGGTTTCCGTTGGCGAAAACAACCTCGCACAAAACATTATCAGAATTAATATACGATAGTATATACAGTTAAAACCAACAAAGTTTTTAGTGCAAAATACACAAAAACCTCTCCTATTTGTGATTTTTTTGTCACATTATACCAAAAAATGTATACATTTTTTGGTTCTTTAGACGCCTTTTTGTAAAAGGAATTACATCACATAATGTAGAAATTTATATTGATGGTGAAATAGGAGGGGTTACTTTGGAAATACTTAAAGTTTCTTCTAAATCAGTACCTAATTCCGTTGCCGGTGCTTTGGCAGAAGTTATAAGAACCGACAAAAATGCGGAAATTCAGGCTATTGGTGCCGGAGCAATCAACCAGGCAATAAAGGCAATTGCCATCGCAAGAGGTTTCCTTGCTCCGTCAGGTATTGAACTTATTTGTATTCCTGCATTCACCGACATTGAGGTTAACGGTGAAAAAAGGACTGCAATAAGACTTCTTGTTGAAACAAAATAACTAAAAACACCAATAAAAAAAGACCGTATATTCGGTCTTTTTTTATTGACTGCGACAAAATACACAGTTTTTATTATCTTAACGATTTTAAGAACGCAATTCCGTTTTTGATATCTTCATATCTGTTGTCGCCGGCTTCACGTTCCGCCGCAAGTTTTATACCTTCATAAAGACCTTTCTGAAAACAATCTACAATTACGCCAGCTTTCATCATTTTGATTTCTCCTGCAATATGCTTAATTTATTTTCGAGAAACTTAACCGCTTTTGTAATATCGGCAACCGGATTTCCGCCACATTCGCGTTCAATTGTAAGGAAGCCTTCCCAGCCACACTGCTTAACCGCAGCAAGATATTCATCAAAGTTAACTCCGCCTTCGCCAAGCGGTACTTCTTCAAAGAATTTGATTCCTGCAATGTTTTCGTGACAAAGGTCACCATAAATATATTCCGGATTTGTTTTAACAAGAATGTTGCCGTCTTTTGCGTGTGTATGAACAACATACGGAGCAAGAATTTTAAAGCTTTCAGCCGCATTTACACCGTGTACCATTACAAGGTTTGCAGGGTCAAAGTTAACACCTACTGCTTTTCCGCGGAGGCTTTCAATAAATGCTTTTAATGTATGTGCTTCTTCCGGACCGGTTTCGATTGCAAAATGCGCACCCACGCTGTCACCATATTCGGCAAGAGAGCTGCAGGCAGCACGCATTATTTCCATTCTTTCGTTTTCTTCGGACGGCACAATACCGATATGTGTTGTGATTATGTTACATCCGAGTTCAAGTGAAAGGTCCATAATTCTTTTTGATTTTTCAACTTTTACGGCATTCTGGTCAGCGTGCATAAAACCGCCGCCGCCAAGATCGCCGCAGATTGCAGAAATTACAAGGCCGTTTGAAGCTACCATATCTTTAACTTCTTTGATTTTTGACGGAGTCATATTTTCAGGCGCCATTTCACCTTTTACGGCATACATCTGCACGCCTTTTGCACCAATTTCAGCCGCTTTTGCAAGTCCGTCTTTAATCCCGAGTTTAAACGAGTCTACAAGAACACCAATTTTTAAATTGCTCATAATTATCAGGCTCCTCTCTTCTAATTTATGGTATCATATGTAAAAATCAAAATCAAGAGCAAAAAAGCATTTTCTAACTTATGTATAAATTTTTCTAATCAATGTATAAACTTTATAATTGCGGTTATAATAAGCTTACCTCACAAAATATATTTTGACCCCCTTTTTAACCGGATGTGCTTTTTCCCCCTGCGCATCCGGTTTTTTCTTGACATAAAAGGACGTATCTTTTATAATTAAACTATTGGATGTGATTTTTATGAAAGAACAATTTTCAAGAACAGCGCTTATTCTCGGCGAAGATGGGGTAAACCGCCTTTTATCCGCAAAGGTTGCCGTATTCGGTGTTGGTGGTGTCGGCTCGTTTGTATGCGAGGCGCTTGCAAGAGCGGGTGTGGGAAATCTTACGCTTATTGATGGCGATATGGTGGCGAAGTCTAACATAAACCGCCAGCTTATTGCACTTCATTCTACGGTTGGAAAACCAAAAGCCGAGGTTATGAAAAACCGGATTCTTGATATAAATCCCGACGCAAAGGTTACTGCAGTAAATGAATTTTATACTGCCGAAAACGTTAGTATTATAAACCTTTCCGATTTTGATTATGTGGTTGATGCCATTGATATGGTTTCGTCAAAGCTTATTCTTATAAAGACGTGCAACGACCTTAAAGTGCCTATAATAAGCTCAATGGGTGCGGGCAACAAGCTTGACGGTTCAAGATTTGAAGTGGCGGATATTTATTCCACATCGGTTTGTCCGCTTGCAAAGGTGATGCGCAGAGAATGTAAGGCACTCGGCATCAAAAAATTAAAGGTTGTTTATTCCAAAGAAGAGGCAATAAAAACAGGCCATACCACAGTGGGAAGCGTATCGTTTGTCCCATCGGCGGCAGGCCTTGTAATTGCAGGTGAGGTTATAAAAGACATCTCATTCGGCAGTTAATGAACCGAGCTTGTATAACTTCTGTCTATCATTATGACGGCATACATATTGCCGTCATATTTTTTTAGCTTTTCGTTTATTTTTTCGCTTATTTTTCTGTCAGGCATATTAAATTCCGGCGGCAGAGCAATATCAAAAATAAGTTTTGTGTTGCTGTGCCCGAACACAACGCGGAAATCGTGTTTTGTAATTACGGGGTCAATTTCCTTTAAAATCCCGTCTACAAGTGCGGAAATACGGCTTACCTCCTCGTTGTTTGTAACAACGGGGTCAAGATGTATTACCATATTTATTTTTTCGTTTTTAAGAAAATCCTTTTCAATATTATCTATTGTGTCGTGACTGTTCAAAATATCGTTTTCGGCGGGCATTTCCACGTGTACCGATGCAAAAATTCTGCCGTAGCCGTAGTTATGGATTACAAGGTCGTGCATTCCGATAACATTTTCGTAGGAAAGGATTTTTTCGCTTATTTTATCAAGCATCTCATCGCCCGGGACCTCTCCAAGCAGGGGGTTTGCCGTTTCTTTAAGGAGCATAACGCCTGAAAACAGAATAAATACCGCCACTCCAAGACCCGCCCAGCCATCTATGTTTATTCCGCACCTTGATGCAAGCACCGCCGAAACAAACACCGCCGATGTTGCAATAACGTCGTTTATGCTGTCCTTTGATGCCGCAATAACGGTAAGTGAGTTTATTGTTTTGCCGATTTTACGATAAAACAGGAAAAGCCATAGTTTTATAAGTATTGCCGCCGCAAGAATAATTATTCCCGGCGTGCTGAGCATAAGCGGAGTCGGATTTATTATTTTTGATATTGAATTTATTGCAAGCTGACCGCCTATAAAAAGAACAATAAACGATATTACAAGTCCGGCAATATATTCAAACCTTGCGTGGCCGTAAGGATGCTCCTCATCCGCAGGTTTTCCGGACATTTTAAATCCAATCAGTGTTACCACAGAAGATGCCGCATCCGTAAGGTTGTTGAGTGCATCGGCAACAATTGCAATACTGCCCGAAATTATTCCCGTGGCAATTTTGAATATAAATAAAATTATGTTCGCAAAAATTCCGACAAACCCCGAAAGCTTGCCGTAATTCTCACGAACATCCGCATTTTCCGTATTTTTATAATTTTTTATAAAGAGTTTTGTTAAAAAACCTGTCATTTTCCATCACTCTAATTCAAATATTTTGACGGGTCCATCGGCACGCCGTTTTTTCGCACCTCAAAATGAAGATGCGGTCCCGTTGAATATCCGGTGTTACCAACTTCACCAATTTTATATCCCTGAATTACTTTCTGTCCTTCCGAAACATCCATTGAATCAAGATGTGCATAATAGGTTTCATATCCGTTGTTATGATTGATTATTATAAGATTACCGAAATCCCCGTCATATCCTGCAAAGGTTACAACTCCGCCGTCTGCCGATTCCACAGGTGTTCCAATATCATTTGCAATGTCAAGACCATTGTGGCGGCCACCCCATCTTTTACCAAAACGTGATGTTACCATTCCGAAAGTCGGTTCTATAAAAGAGCCGTCACCTATTCCGCTGGGCACTTTTGTGCCGATTTCAATCACCTGCGCCACTGCCATAACAGTATTAGCAGAAGAAATTTCCTCTCTTTTAACCTCTATACCGTTTATTTTTGTTACCTTTGCGGTAATTGTGCGACTGCCGTTTATTCCATCAGAAACGGATTTTGTCTGTCCTTCGTACATTTCGGCATTATTTACATATTCAACACCGAACGGAACCGAATCTTCATATACTACAGTTTCGTATGTTTCTACGTTTATTTTTGATGCAAGTGTGTTTCTGGCAAGTCCCGCATCCGTAATATCACGAATATGTGAAAATCCGTTTACAAAATCAACGGCAGAAACAATCTTTGCATCTGCGGCGCCGTATGAAAGCCTTATTTTTTCAATTATTTCTTTTGCCTTTGTTTCATTTTCAACACAAATGATTTCGTTATCGTCAATTTTTATATATGTTGCCGGTCTTACCGCACGGGAAAGCTTTGCAATATTGGATTTAAGTGCATATTCATCCGTAACCAAGCGGCGATAAGAAATTCCGTAAATATAGTCCGGAATATAGCTTATTTTTTCGTGCGGGGCATCAAGACGTGAAATAGTTTCGTTAATTTCGGTATATGCCGCCTCAAAACCTTGTTTTGCCACCACTCTGCCAATAAACTCGCCGCCAAGGTATACGGAATAAACCGGCGTAAAATTGACTGATATTACAAGCCCTGCAATTAAAAGTGCGGCGCAAACCATTCCTGCTTTTATATATCTTTTCCCGAGGTCGCTAATATTTTTCAGCTTTTCAAGAATTTTTTCCTTAACGTAGTTGTATGTTTTATTAAATTTTTCTTTTGTTTTCTTAATATCCATACTGTCTTCGTAGGTTTCCTTTTTTATTATTCGCTGACCGTTGTCGCAAACAATCGAGCTTCCACGTTTCAATCATATCTTCCTTTCGGGTGCGACCAAAACTACCCTATATTATACCTAATATACCAAG
>JAZRHB010000030.1:0-4177 GCA_045644605.1 Clostridia bacterium | reverse complement strand
TCATAACCTGGCATAGCCCATGGTTCAGGGGTGATATATGCATCAATGGGTGCACCTTTCTGTATACCCTGACAAAAGGCTACAAGAAGGTCTTTATCATTAAACTTAACCGCCTGAATTATGTCTCCCCGGAGGGCATCAACCGACGGACAAATGTCAAAGCCAAGTTCTTTGAACATAGCGCCGCAATAGACTGCTACCTTAGGCGCCGGCGCAGTGATGTGCGGAGCCATAAAAAAACCCTGCAGAATTCCGCGGTTAAATCCGAATGTTGGACCTACTTCTTTACCCTGACCGATACAACTGTAGCGGTAGGATGCAAGCTCCACGTAATTTTTTTTACCTGCAATATATGCGCCGCCGCGCGCAATACCGCCGCCGGGATTTTTGATAAGTGAGCCTGCCATAAGGTCTGCACCTACTGCAGTAGGTTCTTTTTCTTCCGTAAATTCGCCATAGCAGTTATCTACAAAACAGCACACGTCTTCTTTGACAGATTTTACAGTTTTGATTATGTTTTCAATATCACTTACAGAAAGCGTGTCGCGCCATTCATAGCCTTTTGAACGCTGAATAAGCACCATTTTAACATCATCTGTTATGGATGCACGGATTGCATCATAATCGGGTTTTCCGCCTTTAAGAGCAACTTCGGAGTAGTTTACACCGAAGTCTTTAAGACTGCCTACTCCATCGCCGCCTATTACCTGCTGAAGTGTATCGTAGGGTTTTCCTGTAAGGCTGACAAGGCGGTCACCCGGGCGGAGTACACCAAAAAGGCAGATAGAAAGAGCCTGTGTGCCTGAAATAATACTGTGGCGCACAAGTGCATCCTCTGCTTCAAAAACCTGAGCATAAAGCTCCTCAATTGCATCACGTCCGAGGTCATCATAACCATAACCTGTTGTAGGTGCAAAATGAGGTTCTCGAATTTTGCAGTTTTTGAATGCTGCAAGCGTTTTTACCTGATTATATCTGATTGTTTTATCAATTTTTTCAAAATAGGGCGATAATGAACTTATCACCCTATTATCGATTTCTATTATTTTGTCTGAAATCCCGTATTCTTTTTTAAGTAAACTGTTTAACATTATATATTGTATCCTTTTTCAAATGCCGCTAAGTTAAGGTCAAGGAATTTTGCCGGCACGTTTGTTTTAATTGCTTCTATCCATTTTTCTTTTGCAATGCCTGAATTTTTAGCAAGCACGCCTATAAGAACAACGTTTGCGGCTTTGATGTTACCAACTTCAAGCGCAATTTTTGAAGCATCTGCAGTAATGATGTCACATTTTTCTGCAATTGTTTCGATTATTCCTTCCGGATATTTTGCCGCACCTGTTACAACCGGCATCGGCATAATTTCCTGTGTATTTACAATGATTTTTCCGCCGTCTTTAACAAAATCAAGTCCGCGGAGTGCTTCAAGCTTTTCAAAAGCAAGAACGATATCCGCATTCTTTTCAGTAATAATCGGGGAATTAACTTTATCACCATATCTTACATATGTAATAACGCTTCCGCCACGTTGTGACATACCGTGAACTGCAGAAACCTTTACATCATATCCTGCATCTACAACAACGCTTCCTATTATACGGCTGGCAAGAAGTGTTCCCTGTCCTCCTACACCAACTATAACTATATTTGTAACCATTATCTTACGCCTCCTGTTTTCCTATTGCCCCAAATTTACAGATTTTTGTACAAAGTCCGCATCCGTTACACTGTGACGGGTCGATGATTGCTTTTCCGTCTTTGAATGTGATTGCCGGACATCCTATTTTCATACACATTTTGCAGCCTTTACATTTATCGGCATCAACTGTGCAGGGTGCACCGTAGTTTACATTTTTAAGAAGTGCGCAAGGTCTTCTTGCAATGATTACCGAAGGCTCTGCCGCTTCAAGCTCTGCTTTTACAACCTTTTCAAATTCATCAACTTCAAACGGGTCTGCAACTGTTACTCTGTTTACGCCAACCGCTTTTACAAGAAGTTCAAGGTCTACGTTTCTTGTCGGCTCGCCTTTGATTGTATATCCTGTTGTCGGATTCTGCTGATGACCTGTCATTCCCGTGATTGAATTATCAAGAATGATTACCGTTGCGTTTCCTTTATTATATACTATATCAATAAGACCTGTTATTCCGGAATGCATAAAGGTTGAGTCTCCGATTACGGCAACGCTCTTTTTGGAGAATTCTTCTCCTCTTGCTTTTGTCATTCCGTGAAGTCCGCTTACGCTGGCTCCCATACATACGCAAACATCAATGCTTGCAAGCGGAGCCGCTGCACCAAGTGTATAACATCCGATGTCACCACTTACTGTAAGGCCGAGTTTTTTAAGTACGTGGAACACACCTCTGTGCGGGCATCCCGGGCACATTACCGGTGGACGTACAGGAATTCCGGAAGGCTGTTTTTCTTCATATTTTTCGCCTGTAATTCCGGCTTTTATAAGTTCGGGAGTATATTCGCCGAGAAGTGTGAATATTTCTTTACCGATAACGTCAACGCCGTTTACTTTACAAGCTTCTTCAATGAACGGGTCAAGTTCTTCAACAACATAAAGCTTATCCACATTTTTTGCAAATTCTTTGATTTTACCCATCGGAAGCGGATGTACCATACCTATTTTAAGGAAGGATGCTTCGGGCATTGCTTCTTTTGCGTACTGATATGCAATACCGCTTGCGATGATACCGATTTTTTTGTCGTTATATTCAATAGCGTTTATATCTGAATTATCTGCAAATTCTGCAAGGTCTACCATTCTTTTTTCAACGTAAACATGGCGGCCTCTTGCCATTGCAGGCATCATTACGTTTTTGCCGATATTCTTTTCGTATGTGCCGAGGGGTTTTTCAACCCTTTCTTCTTCGGCAACAAGACTCTGTGAATGAGCAACTCTTGTTGTAAGTCTTACGATAACGGGTGTGTCATATTTTTCGCTGATATCATAAGCAAGTTTAACAAATTCCTTACAGTCACTGCTGTCTGCCGGTTCAAGCATAGGAAGCTTTGCCGCTTTTGCATAGTTACGGCTGTCCTGTTCATTCTGTGATGAGTGCATTCCCGGGTCGTCCGCAACAACAAGAACCATACCGCCGCCTACACCCGTATAAGATGCAGTGAAAAGCGGGTCTGCCGCAACGTTAAAGCCAACATGTTTCATACATGTCATACTTCTTGCACCAACAATGCTTGCACCAACAGCAACTTCCGCTGCAACCTTTTCGTTTGGTGCCCATTCGCTGTATATTTCGTCATATTTTGCAATATTTTCTGTTATTTCGGTGCTCGGTGTGCCCGGATAAGACGAAACCACGCTTACGCCGGCTTCATAAGCACCTCTGGCAATTGCCATATTCCCCAACATTAATTTTTTCACGTTTTCCTCACCTGTATTCTTTAAATTTTTTTGCGCTTTTTGTATAAGGCCGCAAAACGGCATAATACTACATATAACATTGTACTACAATATATCTTAAAAATAAAGTCTTTTCTCCTTTTTTGTATGTTTTGCACAACATTTTTTGATATGTAATATTAAATTTGTATGCGCGATTTTTCCAAATAGCGAAAGAATTTTTATATAAATATATGTAAAATTTATAAAAAGTGTAAAATTATTAGGTTTTTTTTGTGTACAATTCAATATAGTATTTTTGTTTGAATTTTGTTATAATAGATAGGTAACATTGGAAAAATTTATTTAAAATACTTATAGGAGGAAAAAAAGATGAGTAAAAAGTATGTTTATCTTTTTAGCGAAGGCGACGCATCTATGCGCGAACTTCTCGGCGGTAAAGGTGCAAACCTTGCTGAAATGACCAAAATCGGTCTCCCCGTTCCACAGGGTTTCACAGTTTCAACTGAAGCTTGTACCCAGTATTATGAGGACGGACGTAAAATCAGCGCTGAAATTCAGGCTGAAATCATGGAAAACATCACAAAAATGGAAGCAATCTGCGGAAAGAAATTCGGAGATAAGGAAAATCCCCTCCTCGTTTCTGTTCGTTCAGGTGCAAGAGCTTCTATGCCTGGTATGATGGACACAATCCTCAACCTCGGTCTTAACGAAGATGTTGTTGAAACAATGGCAGCTAAAACAGGCAACGCAAGATGGGCTTGGGACTGCTACAGAAGATTTATTCAGATGTATTCCGACGTTGT
>JAZRHB010000029.1:0-40232 GCA_045644605.1 Clostridia bacterium | reverse complement strand
CTGACCGGAACCGATTGTAAGGTTGTGGTTTTCAGCTTTTCCGCCGTCAAAATGAACACCATCAACACTACCGTCAAAGTCGATAACTGCAACGTCACCGTTTTCAACAGCTCTGTCTGTTACGTCAACAAATCTTGCTGCACGTTCTTTCATATTGTCGATTTCAGCATTGATATCCTCTTCACTTACTGTGTATTCAACTTTTTTAACTTTGATGCCTTTGTATTTGCCAAGTTCCATTGTCGGTTTTACGGTTACTTTTGCTGTGTAAACAAAATCTTTACCGCTGCCGATTTCTTTTACGTCGATTTCAGGACGGTCTACCGGGTCAACATTTTCCTGTTCAAGTGCCTGAGGATATGTATCCTGAAGAATAAAGTCTACTGCATCTTCATAGAAAATGCCTTCGCCATATAACATTTCTACATTCTTTCTGGGTGCTTTACCTTTTCTGAAACCATTTATAGTTATATGTTTAACGTTTTTCAAATATGATTTCTGCATTGCCTTTTCAAATTCGTCTGCTCCAACCGAAATCTCAAGCTGGATTACATTTGTTTCTAATTCCTGTTTTGTTACCTTCATTGTATATTTCCCCCTAAATTTAAGTCAGATTTTATAATATTATAATTATATACTAAGCGAACCCGATTTGCAATATATTTTTTTCACAAATTATAGCCCCGGGGTCTATGCTAATATATAGATTATACCCATTTATTTCATATTTAAACGTTATTTTACTTCTGTTATGTTAAGAACCTGCGCCTCAACGTCTATTGTATAAAATGAAAGAAGTGGTTTTGAACCTATGCTTATTTCATATCCCGCACCGGAAACATAACCCGAATTTGCTTTTTTACCGGTTCCTTCAAACGTAAGTTTTACGCTGTATTTATCCGGCACTTCGGCAAGGCGTATATCTCCCCTGTCGGTTTTGATTTCTGTTTCATAAGGCATTTCCTCTGCATAAACAAGTGTGCCGATTTTTCTGCCCTGCGAATCATACACATCTTTGCCTATATCGTTTTTGATTGCATTTACAGATTCTATTCTTACGTTATCAACAACACATTCGTAGCTGCATTTTATATCCTGTACTCCGGCGGTTTCCTCTTTCATGCCCGCAAAACGCCATACAAGCGCTGCCGCAACAACAACTACAAACAGGATTACGGCAATATCTACTATACTTACCTTGCCAAACAAGCGGCCTTTTTCATCTATTATCATAATCAGCCCTCCTTAACTTCAAGTATAGTTGATTTACTTACATATTTATCGGTTTTTATGTTGATGTTTTTACCAACCTTGATGTCCGTATCGTCAACTATTATACCATCTGCATTTTTTATACACGGAGATTCAATAACAAGTCTTACTGTATATCTGTTCGGAATATCTGATACAACAAACTCGCCCGTTCTTACGTTTTCCTCAATTGACGTTTCGTTCTCATATTCTCCAACACTTATTATTTTGCCGATTACACCGCCGCCTTTATCGCCGGTTATTTGATCGCCTTCGGCAAATGCACCTACATTTTCTTCTCTTATGCCTTTGATTTCAACAGTATACTGCACGGTTGCGTCGTTGCTTACTACAGGTTTTACGCTGGCATAGTTTGCAAATACCCACAAAACAGCCGCAAGCACAAGAATAATAAGAACATCTATAATATTGAACCTTGTTTTAATTTTCTTTTCGCTCATTTTTATTTTCCTCCGTTTCCGGCAAGACTGATATATACATTTTCAATCTGTCTTGTTACATTTTCGGCAGTAAACTTTTCGCCGAATATTTTGATTGAATTTTCGCTCATTTTCTTGTAAAGTTCTTCGTCTGTCAGGACTTTTTCAAGCCTGTCAGCAAGTTTTTCAGGGCTTTGTATTGGTACAAGATATCCATTTTCGCCATCCTGTATTACACCGGGGTTTCCGCCGTAATCCGTTACAACCGCTGGAATTCCAAGGCTCATTCCTTCAAGGAGTGCAATACTTGTTGCTTCCGTTCCAAACGATGCGTTTACGCTTACATCCGTTATTCCGATAAGGTTATATGCATCTGCAATAAAACCCGGGAAATATACAGTTTCATTATTCTGTAGTTCTTCTAATCGGCTGCCGTTACCTGCGGCAATACATTTTACATTTATGCCGCGTGATTTAAGAATTTCTGCAGCTTTAATAAAATCGTCGTGTCCTTTTACGTATTCAATACGAGCCGCAAGAACTGCCGTTTTTTGTCCGTCCTCTACACCGAAACGCTGCCGCTGAATACGTTTTTCTTCTTCGGACAGCGGTTTAAGAGGTTCAATACCATTTAATATAACATCTATCTTTTTCGGGTTTACGCCTACATCTGTCAGGTTCTTTTTAGCCGCTTCAGCTACCGCTATAATACGGGTTGAAAAAAGTGTTGCAATAATTTTGTTTATTATCTTGCCGATAAAACTTTTCATAAAGTTTGACGGTTCGAATACACTGTGGCGTGTATATACAATTCCTTTTACCCCCGCAAGACGTGCGGCAATTCGTGCCGAAAGTGTTGCATGGGTATGTACAACATCGGGAGAAAGCTCTTTAAACACTTTTCGCTGTGCAAAAATACCTTTTAAACTCATTGACTCGTCGGCTATTGCTTTTGCTTCCACGCATTTTACGCCTGTTTTTTCAAGTTCGCCTTTTAGCTTACTGCCTTCGGGAACAAGAACGGTCAAATCAATTTTTTCTTTGTCATAGTTTTTAGCAAAGGTAATAACGCATTTACCCGCACCGCCGATATTTGTATCACTTATTACGTTTACAACTTTAATTTTCTGCATTTTTCTTCTCCTTTTTGATGCACGTTCCCGCCGCTGCCGAAAGCGCAATTATTATAAAGAAAAACATATATATCCTGTAGTTATACCAAACGTTATCAAACATTCCCTGAACAAGATAGCCCAGCATACCGCAGATAAGCGCCGTCATAAGCGGTTTCAAATCCTTGTCTTTCAGAGAAACCGATGCCGAATTGCGGAAAAAGTTTACGATTATTCCCACAAATGCAATCACACCTACGATGCCCATTTCGCATATAACGTGCAGATACAGGTTGTGTGAATGCGGTGCAATAATTGTGTTGAGACTGTATATCGGGTACACACTTCGGAAAGCCTGTTCCCCTATACCAATTCCTGTTACCCAGAAATCTTTAAGCATATTTATTGTGCCCTGCCAGATATATACTCTGTAGGAGGTTGAGCTGTCTGCTGTATTACCTATGCTTAAGAGTCGTTCTATTATTGCATCAGGTACTATAAACGGCAGAAGTCCTATACCGAGAATACATACCGAAAGAAGCTTTTTGCCGTTCATAAAAAGCATAAGTCCCATACTGAGCATAATACCAATCCAGCATCCTCGTGAATACGTAAGTATCATACACACCAGCTGAAGCGCAAGCGACATAAAATACATTAATTTGCGGTTTTTATTTGTTGTTTTTACAAGTGCGGCAAATGTAATCGGAATGGTTATAAGCAGATATTCGCCGAATACATTGGGGTTACCGAATGTGGCGTAAATTCTTCCGCTTATATTTTCAAACATTTCGCTGTCCTGCCACGTTGTTGCCGCCTGTCCCGTAAGTTTCTGATAAAGCCCGTAAACGGATACGAAAAACGCAACCGTTATTATTGAGTTTACTATGATATACAGAAGTTTTTTGCTGTCAACACTTCGTCTTATTAAAAAAACTGTTGATACAAAAACAATATATACAAGTGCGGGTTTTATACTTCCCGATACGTTGTACGAAACCAGTGTGCCGAAAATAAGTGCCGCAAGAAAGAGCAGTATCGACAGGTCAAACATATCAAATCTGATTATTTCTTTTTCATTATACAAATAAGATATAAATGCACCGAGCATAACGATTATGCAAAGTCCGACTACTGCCATTGTCGGTATGAACGGAAATGCTGTTATGATAAGGAATATGCCTATCTGCGGGCGGGCAAGCATAAGCGGCAGGACGATAAGTGCCGCTACCGCCACATACCACATAGGTATAAGCGAGCAAAGTCCGAATATACTGCCGATTATAATTGAAACCGTAACCGCTACATAGGATTTAAAAGGTGCTATCAGCTTTGCTTTTTCTTCCATTTCGAGAAGGCCGATAAGCTTTTTAAGGCGGCATCCGCTGTAGAGTCCTGCGGGCGAAACGTTGATAAGCATTCCGATACAGGAAATAACCGCTATTGCCATGGTGTACGGTCCTACGATGCCACCAATCATACGTGTTGCAGCAAGACGTACAATTATATAAATAAACAGCATTATCGAATAATAACGAATGCTTACATGCTGCCAGTTTTCAAGAAGAAATGAACAAAGACTACCGCATGTACTGCGGGATATTGATTTTCCTATTCCCACAAACATGCCGTGAAAACAGTCGTGGAAAAATCCAAAAAACCCATTTATAGTTTTTTCAAAACTGTTGCCCCATGTTTCTCTTCTGTCTTTTGTAAAGATGCGGTATACACCGCTTTTTCTGAAGAGGCTGCCGAAAAAGTCGGATATTTTCATGTAAAGCTTATAATATCCGCTGTTTAAATACATATCGCGAAGAATGGTGTACATTTTTAAAACCCACGATATTATAAAACTATTTTTAATCATTCGTCTTTGCCCCCTTTCGAAAGCTTATTTCTAATAAAATCAAGTTCTTTGATTTTAAGTACAAATGCTAAAATTATGTAAACTATAAGTCCTGCTGATGCAGGTACTGCAAAGGTTATAATCCTGTTAATTAGATTTTCCACACCGACATTCATGCACATAAACTGACGTACAAAAAATACGGTAAGTGCAAAAGCCAGAGCCAAAACTATAATTTTTATAAGCTGCAAATCTTTAAAGCTTTCTTTAAAGAAACGGGATTTCAGCATTACCCCGGAGAATATACACCAAATTGCCGCTGAAACAGATGCCGCAAGTGCAAGCCCTGAAATGCCCATACTTTTTGATAAAATAAAGCTTAGTGCAACGTTTGTTATTATACTTCCCACCGATGCGATAAGCGGTGTTTTTGTGTCGTGCACGGAGTAAAATGCTTTATTGAAAATCTCCTGTGCACTGTACCATACCATACCGATTGAGTACCAGAACATTGCCGCTGATGTCATTTTAACCGCTGTTTCATCAAACTCGCCACGCTGATAAATTATTCTTATAATTTCTTCGCCCTGCAGGAGAAAAACAAGCGCTATCGGGATAACGATAAGAAGCACAAGCTTTATACTACCCGCAACCACATCCGACCACTGTCTGTCTTCCTTTGCAATTGCAAGACGTGACAGTTTCGGGAATGTGTAATTGGTAAGAGATACTGCAAATACGCTTGCCGCAATTATGTAAAGTCTGTTGGCATAGTTAAGGATTGACGGACCGCTGCCGCCACCAAATCCCGATGCTATGCTCATATTAACCGTTGCATTGATTGGCTGTACCCACGATGCAAAAAGCACCGGAAGAGCAAGCACCGTAACGTTTTTAAGTCCGCTGTCTGCAAATCCTGATTTAAAAGAATGTCTGTAGCCTTTCTTCCGTGCAGGAACTGCAAGTATGATAAACTGCAATACCCATCCAACAACTAATGATGCTGCAAGTCCGTATATTCCGAAATATTTGTTTAATGTAAAAAGGTATAAAATACAAACTGCGTTTGAAACAATACTCATTATTGCAGGGATTCTGAATTCCCCCTGTGACTGCAGAAGTCCTACAAAAACAAATGCCATTCCCGTAAAAATAAGCATTGGGAACATAATCTGAAGAAGCTGGGCTGCAAGCACTTTTGTTGACATATCAAGGCTTGGTCCGAAAACGGACATAATCGGGCCTGCAAATGCCATACCAAGAGCCGAAATTACCGCTGTCGCAAGTATGATTACGTTTAAAAAACGGGTGGCAAAAAGGTTTGCCCTTTCCTTGCCGCCTGTTTCCATAAACATATTGTACACGGGTATAAACGCCGAGGATATTGCCGAGCCGAGTATCATATCGAAAAAGCTTACAGGAAGCTGTGATGCCATAAAATAGGCGCTTGCCTGTGTGCTTGTCCCGTAGATTGCCGCAATAACCATTTCGCGCACCTGCCCGAGTACCTTGGACAGCATTATTGCAATAAATATGAAGCTGACTGTTCCTGCCGCATTCTTTTTATTCATAGTTTACGCCTTTTTTGAAGTTATTTTACTTTCTTCGTGTTTAATAAGTCTTTTTATGTTTGCTCTGTGTTTTACAACCGCCAGTATCATAAGAACTGACGAGAATATGATATATGGTAAATCTCCGCCTGTAACAGCTACAAGAATCGGATATGAAATCATTGCAGTTACGCTTCCGAGTGAAACGTATTTACTTATTATAATTGTACCAACACCGATTGCAATTACAATAAGTGCCATAAACGGATTCATCATTGCGCCGACTGCCGCAGTTGTTACAATACCCTTGCCTCCTTTAAACTGGAAGAATATCGGGAAATTATGGCCAAGAACTGCCGCAACACCGCTTATATACTGCGCTATGCGAAGAAGGTCACCTTCTATAAACATACCAAGCACAAGGCGTGTGAGAAGTATAGCAATAACACCTTTAAGAGCATCGCCGATAAGGGCAAGGATTGCCGCTTTTTTACCGATTGTACGGAGTGTATTTGTTGCGCCGGCATTTCCGCTGCCGTGTTTTCTTATATCCTTAACGCCGAAAAGTCTTCCTATAAGGATTGAACTGTTGATACTGCCGAGAAGATATGCAATAACTGCAAATATTGCTATTAACAAATAGTTCATTTATATTACCCCTTTACTTTTTTTCGCCTTTTTCTCTTATGATAAACCGAATTGGCGTGCCCTCAATTGAAAAGGCATCTCTTATCTGATTTTCAAGGTATCTGATGTATGAGAAATGTGCAAGCTCTTTATTATTGACAAACAAAACAAACGTCGGCGGTTTTGTTGACGGCTGAGTTGCATAATAAATCTTAAGTCTTCTGCCTTTATCTGACGGCGGCTGAACTTTAAGTGTTGCTTCGTTTATAATGTCGTTAAGCGCACCTGTTTTTATTCTTATTGCGTTCATTGCCGCTACATTTTTGATAAGGTCAAAAACCTTGTTTACCCTTGCGCCTGTTTTTGCGGAAATAAACTCAACAGGAGCATACTGCATAAACGAAAGCTGTTCCATAACCCTGGTTTTATAGTCACGCATTGTATTGGTTTCTTTTTCAATGAGATCCCATTTATTTACAAGCACAATTGTTGCCTTGCCCGCTTCGTGGGCATATCCTGCAATTTTGGCATCCTGCTCGGCGATACCGCCATTTCCATCTACCATAAGCAGACACACATCTGCACGTTCTACCGACGCAAGTGCACGGATTACGCTGTATTTTTCAATTTCATCATCTATTCTTGATTTTTTACGAAGACCCGCTGTATCAATAAACAGATATTTCTGTCCGTCTTTTTCAAAAGGTGCGTCAACCGCATCTCTTGTTGTGCCGGGAATATCACTTACTATTGAACGCTCCTCGCCGATGATGCAGTTGATAAGCGAGGATTTACCCGCATTTGGTCTGCCGATTATGGCAACCTTGATTACGTCTTCCTCTTCTTCCATTTCATCAGGATTCGGGAAATGCTCATAAACACGGTCAAGCAAATCACCAAGTCCGAGACTTTGCAGACTCGATACGGCAACCGGATCGCCCATACCAAGATTATAGAATTCATAAAATTCCATTGGAGGTTCGCCGATTTTATCGGTTTTGTTTACCGTAAGAACAATGGGTTTGCCCGATTTGAGAAGCATTGACGCAACGCTTTCATCAGTTGCGGTAAGTCCTGTTTTTACATCCACAACAAATATTATTACATCAGCCGTGTCTATTGCAGTTTGTGCCTGGATACGCATTTGCGACAAAATTACATCGTCATTATCGGGTTCGATACCGCCGGTATCCACAAGCAGAAACGGCGTGTTACGCCATTCTGTTTCGGCATAAATTCTGTCCCTTGTTACGCCCGGAGTATCTTCAACAATAGATACTCTTTTGCCAACAAGTCTGTTAAACAAGGATGATTTTCCAACATTAGGTCTTCCAACTATAGCTACAATAGGTTTCATACTTTTTTACCCCACTATTTTATCCTTACAATTATATACTATTATGGCATTTTTGTCAACTTATCGACAAAATCAAATCCGTCGTTGTCACTTACAATTACTTTTGTTCCAAGCTCTTTTTCAAGGTCGGCTGTGGTTACATCATCAAGAAGAACGTTTTCTCCTGCCCGAAGCATTGATGTTGTTATGTAAAGTGCCTCCCCTAATTCTTTGTCTTTAAGCTGATTTATAATGTCACATCCGCAAAGAAGTCCTGCAACTGTTATATTTTTGCCAAAAACTGTATTTTCTATTCCGTATACATTTATTTTAAGGTTGCCTGTCTTTTCTTCAAGCCGCTTTGCCATAGACTTAACAAATGAAAGTGCCGCCATTCCCGTTGCAACACTTACTGTTTTTTCCTTTTCAAGCGGGCACACATCTTCAATGGCAAAGTCAAATTCGTCCTGCATTGATGCAATAAGACCTACGCCATTTTCAATCTGCGGAAAGTCTTCATATGCATCAAACGGCGGGATTTCTTCTTCGGCTTTAAGATAAAACTCGTCCGCCGCAAATATAAATCGGCTGCCTATTTTGGAAAGGAGCTTGTCCTGCCAAGCAGCAACCTGACGCACCACTTCCTGCGCCGCCTCTTTATCATAAGGCATAAGCGGATAAAGTCCGTCGCGGTATTTTGTTATTCCTACGGGAACAACCGAAACCGAGGTTACCGACGGATACATTTCGGCTAAATCAGAAATTGTTTTATCAAGTGCCGCGCCGTCGTTAATACCTCTGCAAAGGACTATCTGCGCGTTCATTACAATACCGCATTTTGCCCAGTATTTCATAATATCAAGCATTTTTCCGGCATTTTTATTCTTTATCATAAATTCCCTAAGTTCCGGATCTGTTGTATGAACCGAAACGTTTATGGGACTTATTTTCATTTCACCAATATTTTTGATTTCACGTTCAGAAAGGTTGGTAAGTGTTACGTAGTTTCCGTGCAGAAACGAAAGCCTTGAATCATCATCTTTAAAATACAGAGTTTTACGCATATTCGGCGGAAGCTGGTCAATAAAGCAGAAAATACATTTATTTGCACAGCCTTTTGCTTTTGACATAAGCGGATATATAAATTCAAGACCTATGTCTTCATATTCTTCTTTTGTTATATGAAATGTTTTTGCTATGCCGTCGCGAGAAACCTCAATATCAAGCTTTTTATCGGCGCAAATGTATTTATACTCAAGTACGTCATACACGTCGCGTCCGTTTATACTTGTAATAATATCACCCGCCAAAAGCCCTGCCAAATCCGCCGGACTATCCTTTTCAACGCACGAAATTTCGTTATACTTATCCATATTATCACCTTTCTCATAATAAAAAAAATAAAGGGAGTAGTGCTACCCCCTTTTGCATGGACTATGATAATTTTATTATGCTTCCTGTGTGTTTGCAATTACTTCTTTACCGTTGTAATATCCGCATGCGCTGCAAATCCTATGCGGCATTTTGTACTCACGACACTGCGGGCACACTACCATACCCGGAATAGCAAGTTTCCAATTAGCTCTTCTTTTATCACGTCTTGCTTTTGATGTTTTTCTCTTTGGTACTGCCATACCCGAACACCTCCTTAGATAAGCAGCAATTAATGTACTTAAAATGTATATTAAATCTGATATTTAATCAGTCTTTAAACAAATTGTTCAGTATGTCAAAACGGGGGTCTGTCGCATTTTCTTCGCAGGAACAATTTTCAGTATTTTTATCTACTCCGCACACCTGGCAAAGACCTTTACAATCGGGTCTGCACAAATGCTGAAGTGAGCAGTTTGTAAGGAAATTATTAAGTGCAATATCATCCACACTGATAACCGACTGGTCAAGAACAAGCACGTCGTCAGCATCTTCTACTTCAGTATCTGCCTGAACGAGTGTTTCACTAAAATCATAATCAATTTCAATGTCAATGGGGTTTGTGCACCTGTCGCAAAATGTGTTGGCAGAGCCGGAAACGTGAGCCGTAAATTCAAGCACGCCGCTTACATTTGCAATTTTTCCCTGTATGGAAAGCGGAGCGGAAAACTTATATTCCGTGCCGGAAAATTCCATATTTTCAAAACTTACGGTTCCATCCACTTTAAGAGAGGCGCCGTTGTTATTTAAAATACCGATTAAATCAAGTTCCATTATTTTCCTCCGAACTTTAACCGTTTACATACAAAGTATATTATACATACTTTTTCCGCATTTGTCAAGTTTTTTTTATATATATTTGATTATTGTTTTTTCAATGGCTTCATCAGACGAGAAATCCGGTGTTATTTTATCATAAAGCTGCCAGGTTTCCGTATGAAGTGTATATCCGTCCGGTTTTATTTCCGTAAGCGGCGCTATACTTTCCATTTCAAGAATTTTGGCATCTGTATATGTTTCGTAGCTCATTCCGCCATCGGGATATTCTGCACCATCAATATGTATATGTTTTTTTACAAACATCATACCTTCATACAAATATGCCGCAAATCCTTTTTCGCCGTTTATACCAAATTTAAAACTGCGGTTTACGTTTGTGTTCTGGGTTAAAACAATATACTTATCTCCCCACGTTACTCTTTCGTCGGTAAGCTTTGTATATGGCCAGAGTGCAAGAAGTCTGTTGCCGAGAAGTCCCGTATCTTTATCGGGCTGCGGAACAACCTCGGTGCCGCCCTGCGCCATAACACTTATTGCCCATGGAGCAAGTTTAACCGGCCACGCATTTTTGTTTGTGATTTTATGTTCAACTTTTACGCCGTTATCAGACATTTCAATTTTCATTTCCGTCTGCATATTGGTATATTCCTGAACACCCTGACGTACAATACATCCGTTTTCAATAAGTTCGTATTCAACAGGGTCACCCGCAGGATAATATGTCTGCGGATAGCTTTCCGGACTCATCCAGAGTCTGTGGCCTCCGAAGATATGCCATTTATCGTTTTTAAATGCACCTTCTTTCGGTAAATCCTTATTCTGCAGATCATTTATATCTTCAAAAAACATATTGGGTTTTCCGACAAATCCGTATCTCATAATCTGCGGTCCGAAATCTATTGTAACATAAAGTTCTTCCCTGCCGTTTGATATGCGGATACATTTACCCCAAATGCTATAATTAACAATTTCTTTTGTAATCATTTTATCCCTCTTTTATAAGTTCGTTACTTTTCTTATTGTGGTTGCGCCTTTTTCGAGCGAAATACTGCCTGTACGGCAGATTTCAAGGATTTCATAGTCACGCATAAGATTGATAAACTCATCAATTTTTGTGCTGTGGGCAGTAAGCTGGAACACCATTGATTCACGTGTATAATCCACCGTCTGTGCGCCGAATGCTTTTGCCGCCATCATTATTTCATCTCTTGTGTCTGCGGCGTTTTCCATTTTGATAAGCATAAGCTCGCAGCTTACCGACGTTTCTGGTTCAAGGTCTCTTATTGCGGATACGTCCGGCAGTTTCTGAAGCTGATTTACAAGCTGCTGTTTTTCAACATCATCGCCCTCAAAAATAACCGTTATACGTGAAAACTGTGCAGATTCCGTTTCGCTTACGGTAAGTGCGTTAATGTTGAATCTGCGGCGTCTGAACATACTTGTAACACGGTTAAGTACCCCGAATTTATTACTTACAAGTACTGCCATTGTATATCTGTTCATTTAAGAAATTCCCCACTTTCAACGATTATTTCTTCAGTACATCCTCCCCGCTCCATTACAGGAAGTACAAATTCATCTTTATCTATAATGCAGTCTATAACATATGTGCCACCGCACGAAAAAGCATTGTCAAAAGCTGTTTTAAGTTCAGAGAGTGTTGATACCCTTTCGCCTTTCGCGCCGAAAGCCTCTGCCACTTTTACAAAATCTGTCGGTCTGCCCAAAACCGTACCCGAATAATGCTTTTCAAAATACATTGTCTGTATCTGACGCACCATACCGAGAACGCCGTTGTTCATTATAAGGACAACAAGCGGAACGTTATTTTCTACTGCAGTCACAAGCTCATTAAGGCTCATCCCAAAACTTCCGTCGCCTGTTATAAGAACTGTTTTTTTGCCCGTTCCTATATGCGCACCGATTGCCGCACCAAGACCGAAGCCCATTGTTCCAAGTCCGCCACTTGAAACGAATTTACGGTTTTGGGAAAGTTTAAGAGTTTGCGCCGCCCACATCTGATGCTGACCTACATCTGTCGCAATGGGCATATCGGGTTCTATATACCCGTTTAATATTTCAAGAATATTTTTCGGGGTCATCCCCTCGCGCTTATCTTCATATTCCGCGCCTTTATTACAAAGTGCATCTATTTCCTTCTGCCATTTCGGATGTGTTTTTTCGGTAAGAATCGGAATAAGCTTTTCAAGTGTTTTCTTTATATCTCCACGAAGATTATGATGCGATGCTATTGTTTTTGAAAGCTCCGAAGCATCTATATCGATATGTACTATTTTTGCTTTTAAATTAAAGTTTTCTCTTTCGCCTATAACACGGTCATTAAACCTTGTGCCGAGAGAAATTATGCAGTCTGCACTGTTCATTGCCGCAGTTGAAGCAAATTTACCATGCATTCCCTGCATACCGAGAAAACGAGGATGGTCTGTTGGAATAGCGGAAAGTCCCATCATTGAGCATCCTATCGGTGCATCTATTTTTTCCGCAAGTTCAAGAAGCTCATCTCCCGCACCGCTTGAAACAAGCCCGCCGCCGAAATATATATACGGCTTTTCGGATTCGTTTATACATTTTGCCGCTGCCGCAATTCTTTTATCCTTTGCGGGAAGCTTTTCATCCATTTCTACCGCCGATGCAGGTGAAAATTCGCACATTGCCGTCTGCACGTCTTTGGGTATATCCACAAGGACAGGCCCCGGACGACCCGACATTGCAAGAGAAAATGCCTCGCGGATTGTATCGGCAAGCTCTTCTACATTGCCTACGAAATAGTTATGTTTTGTTATGGGAAGTGTTATCCCCGTTATATCAATTTCCTGAAAGCTGTCATACCCTATCTGCGTGGTTGCAACGTTGCCCGTTATTGCAACCATAGGAATGGAATCAAGATGCGCCGTTGCAATTCCCGTCACAAGATTTGTTGCACCAGGACCTGAGGTTGCAATAACAACACCAACCTTACCGGTTGCCCTTGCATATCCGTCGGCGGCGTGCGCCACGCCCTGTTCGTGCGCAGAAAGCACGTGACGAATTTCGTCTTTATATTTATAAAGCGAATCATATACACTCAGAATTTGCCCGCCGGGATAACCAAAGACTACGTTGCACCCCTGTTCAATCAGAGTTTTTATTACAATATCAGCACCTGATAACAGCATAGGCAAATTCCTCCTTAGTTTAAATTAAAATGCCCGCCTCAAACATATTTGAGATGGGCATCCCTTTTATATAATATATACTTATAATTAAATTTTGTCAAGATTTTTTTATTCCGCCTGGTATTTATATACACATTTTATCATCGGTGCTTACAAATAAGCCTTTTTTATAATCCCAATTTTCAACATAAAAAATCGGCACGCCTTTACGCATGCCGATAATAGCTTTATTTAGTTGTTTCTGCTTCTACAAGACGTGCGGCGCCATAGCGTTCACGAAGGGCATTTTTCTGGATTTTTCCCGTTGCGTTACGTGGGATATCTGCAAAAATAATCTGTTTCGGGCGTTTATATCTTGGAAGAGCTTTGCAGAATTCGTGCATTTCTTCTTCAGTAGCTGTCATTCCCTCTTTAAGCTGAATGATTGCCGCTGTGATTTCGCCAAGACGTTCGTCCGGAAGACCAATAACACCTACGTCGTTTATCTTATCATTTGAACGGAGGAAATCTTCTATCTGTACGGGATATATGTTTTCACCGCCAACGATGATTACATCTTTCTTTCTATCCACAAGATAGATAAAGCCTTCCTCATCCTGCTTTGCCATATCGCCGGTATAGAGCCATCCGTCAGGTGTAAGCACTTCACGGGTTGCTTCCGGATTTTTATAATAGCATTTCATAACACCGTCGCCTTTAAGGCAAAGCTCTCCAACCTCGCCGGGAGTTACATCGTTACCTGTATCGTCAACAATTTTTACTTCCCATTTATATCCAGGAATACCAATTGCACCTACTTTGTGTATGTTTTCAACACCAAGGTGTACTGCGCCCGGTCCTATGGATTCGCTGAGTCCGTAGTTTGTATCATAATCGTGGTTCGGGAAAACCTCTTTCCAGCGTTTTATAAGTGACGGCGGTACCGGCTGTGCACCGATATGCATAAGACGCCACTGGTCCAGTCGATAGTCGGAAAGGTTTATATCTCCACGTTCGATTGCATCAAGAATATCCTGTGCCCACGGCACTAAAAGCCACACAATTGTAGCTTTTTCGTCGGACACCGTCTGGAGTATCCATTCCGGTTTTATTCCGCGCAGGATTATTGCTTTTGAACCCGAAAGGAGTGAGCCAAACCAATGCATTTTTGCGCCGGTATGATACAGTGGCGGAATGCAAAGGAACACGTCGTCACGTCCTTGCGAATGGTGGTTCTGTTCCACCTGACAGGAGGTAACAAGAGCTTTATGCCTGTGCAGAATTGCTTTCGGGAAGCCTGTTGTCCCTGAAGAGAAGTATATTGCACCGTCATCTTCGTCGGAAATTTCAACAGCAGGTGCCGCAGATGAACAGTATGTAATCATTTCGCCGTAGTTATCCGCAAACGCAGGAGTGTTGTCCCCTACAAAGAAATAATCTTTAATACGGAGTTTTGGCAAAACGGATTCAATACGTTCAATAAATTCCGGTCCGAAAACAAGCACGGAAATATCCGCAAGGTCTGCACAATATTCAATTTCATCCGCTGAAAAACGGAAGTTCATCGGAACGGCAATTGCGCCCGATTTCATAATGCCGAAATATATGGGGAGCCAGTCGATGCAGTTCATCATAAGAATTGCAACCTTATCCCCTTTTTTGACACCTCGTGTCAAAAGAAGGTTTGCAAACCTGTTTGCCGCAACGTCAAACTCACGCCAGGTAAGTTCACGTCTGTATTTACCTGTGCCTGATGCTTCGATAAGGCTGTATTCGTGCCACGAAACATTTTTATCGGGCTGGTTTTCCGGGTTTACTTCAACAAGACTCACCTCGTTCGGATGAAGTCTGGCATTTTTTTCAAGAAAATCTGTAATAGGCATTTTGTTATTCCTTTCGGGATTGTATTATTCACCAAGGGCTTTTTTAGCCGAAACCGTTACTTTACTTTCATAGCAAGAGAACATATCATCAACAAGCTGTTTGTCAGGTTTTTTTGTTATAAGGCTTACAAGCGGTACTATAACAAGTCCTGCAAGCATTGCAAATGCACCGCAGTTGATGGGTGACTGCAAAACTACCGGGAATGAGCTTCTTGCCAGCATATTCAGAATCATTATGCCGGAGCCGAAAATAAAGCTTGCCCATACGGCTGGTTTTGAAACCCATTTTGCATAAAGTCCGTACAGGAACGGCGCAAGGAACGCACCTGCAAGTGCTCCCCATGAAATTCCCATCATATCTGCTATGTAACCGAGTTTATCTTTATTTATTGCAATAAAGGCTGAAACTGCGATAAAGACAACAATGAATATTCTCATAATGAAAACCTGCGTCTTTTCGCTCATATCTTTTACGATATGGCCTTTAATCATATCAAGTGTAAGTGTTGAGCTTGATGCCATAACAAGCGAAGAAAGTGTTGACATTGATGCCGAAAGCACAAGCACGATAACAACACCGATTAAAATATCGGGCATACCGCCAAGCATTGCCGGAATAACAGCATCGTATCCGCCTACGGGATTTCCATTTACTGTTTCAACACCGGAAATCTGCGCAAAGCCGCCAAGGAAATAACATCCGCCTGCAACAACTATTGCAAAGATTGTTGAAATTATTGTTCCTTTTGCAATGTTCTTTTCACTTTTGATTGCATAGAATTTCTGCACCATCTGCGGAAGTCCCCATGTACCGAGTGATGTAAGAATTACAACAGAAAGAAGTCCAATCGGGTCAGGTCCGAAGAAGGATGCATATGCACCGGGGATTTCATGTTCAACTTTTGCAAGTTCTGTAATTGCTCCCATAAATCCGCCGTGACCGGAAAGTACGGCCGCAATTACGGCAACAATTCCGCCAAGCATAATAAGTCCCTGTATAAAGTCATTTATTGCTGTTGCCATATATCCGCCGGCAATTACATAAACACCGGTAAGTACAGCCATTACAATTACACATACATCATACGATACACCGGGGAACGCCATTTCAAAAAGTCTTGAAAGACCGTTATAAAGCGATGCTGTATAAGGTATGAGAAATACAAACACAATTAATGATGCAACAATTTTAAGTGCACTACTGTCAAAACGTTTGCCGAAATATTCGGGCATTGTTGCTGTGCCAAGGTGCTGGGTCTGCAGTCTTGTTCTTCTGCCAAGGATTATCCATGCAAGAAGAGAGCCGATAAACGCATTACCGATACCAATCCATGTGGAGGCAATACCGAATTTCCAGCCGAACTGACCTGCATAACCTACGAAAATAACCGCCGAAAAATATGACGTTCCGTATGCAAACGCTGTAAGCCACGGGCCTACATTTCTTCCGCCGAGTACAAAACCCGACACATCAGTTGTGTGTTTTTTGCAGTAGAAGCCTACTCCTATCATTACCGCAAAGAACACGATTAACATAATAATTTTTACTGCCACTTTTCATCATCCTTTCTTAATTTAATATCGGGTGACGGAATGGCAATAAAAAAACCGTCCTCCGATAAATCAGAGGACGGAAACTTTTCCGTGATACCACCTCAGTTCACAGACTCCTCACGAAGCCTGCCTCAGCAAGTAGTAAGATAAGAAAGAAACTTAGCTACTTACGCACTGTAACGGGTGCACCCGACAGGAGTTACTTACTTCTCCCCTGCAGCTCCCGGACCGTATTCAGCATGGTTTAAGGCCCCGGCTTGCACCAACCGCCGTTTCTCTTTACCCCGCCACCGGCTTACTTTTTTCCGTTCACAGCTTTTAAATAATTTTATCATATTACTGCGCATTTTGTCAATAGTTTTATATTCGGTATTGACATTTTTTTAAATGGGTGCTATAATAATTGTAATTTCATATAAACCGATGAGGCAGAAAAAAGTCAGATGCGGTCTTTAAGAGCGAGCGGATTACGGTGGAAGTTCCGCAAAGGCTGACTGAGTAATATGGGCTGCCGAGGGCAGTGTTAAATGCACTGACGTTAAGGCTTGCGTTATAAGCCGGGGGTATGTTGGTACTCCGCTAAGCGCACAGGTCACACTGTGAATTCAAGGTGGCACCGCGGATATGTTTATATTCGTCCTTGAAAGCAAATGCTTTCAGGGATTTTTTTATCGTCAGGAGGAAACAGATATGAAACTTGGTAATGTGGATTTTGATACTTATTTTAATAACTATCCCGATAAGGACGGATATTTCGGGAAATACGGCGGAGTTTATATTGACGATAAGCTTAAAAATGCTATGGCTGAAATTACGGAAGCTTATTATTCCATTTGTCAGTCAAGAAAGTTTATTGCCGAGCTTCGCAGAATAAGAAAAGAGTTTCAGGGCAGACCCACTCCGGTTACCCATTTAGAACGCCTTTCCGATGCTCTCGGCGGCAAGGTTCAGCTTTATGCAAAGCGTGAAGACCTTAATCATTCGGGTGCGCATAAGCTCAATCACTGTATGGGTGAAGCCCTTCTTGCAAAATATATGGGCAAGAAAAAGGTTATTGCCGAAACAGGTGCCGGTCAGCACGGTGTTGCACTTGCCACTGCGGCGGCTTATTTCGGACTTGAATGTGATATTTATATGGGTACTGTTGATATTAAAAAACAGGCGCCTAACGTTGCAAGAATGAAAATTCTCGGCGCTAATGTTATTGAAGTTACTCACGGTCTTCAGACACTAAAAGAAGCTGTTGATGCGGCGTTTGACGCATACAGCAAGGAATATAAAGAATCCATCTACTGTATCGGTTCTGTGCTTGGTCCTCACCCGTTCCCGATGATGGTACGTGATTTCCAGAGTGTTGTCGGTATTGAAGCACGCGAGCAGTTTGTTGATATGACGGGACATCTGCCCGATGCAATTGTTGCATGTGTTGGCGGTGGTTCCAATGCGGCAGGATTATTTGCAGGATTTCTTAACGACCCCGTTGATATTTATGGTATCGAACCGCTTGGCAGAGGTCCGAAACTTGGCGACCACGCGGCAAGTCTTAAATACGGCAGCGAGGGCGTTATGCACGGATTTAACAGCATTATGCTGAAAGATGAAAACGGCGAGCCTGCTCCCGTATATTCCGTTGCAAGCGGACTTGACTATCCGTCTTCCGGTCCGGAACACGCATTCCTTCAGGAAATCGGCAGAGTTAAGTATGATGTAATTGATGACGAAGAAACCATTGATGCTTTCTATCGCCTTGCAAGACTTGAAGGTATTATCCCCGCTATTGAAAGCTCACACGCGGTGGCATATGGTATGAAGCTTGCAAAAACTATGGAACACGGTTCTGTACTGATTAACCTTTCCGGCAGAGGCGACAAGGATATGGATTATATAATCGAAAATTACGGTATAAGATAATGCGATGTGATAAAACTGCCGCAGAACGCATAAAGCAAATGCTTTAATATGTGTTTTGTGAAAACAATCAGTTTGATATACTATTGTGAGGAATTGCTTTTGCAATTCCTTTTTATTTGATTGCTTTATGCTACGGACACTCTTCACCTCTCGCAGTATGGCATACAGCTTCGGGATTCAGATTGTCCGTTCTGCAGCATTTTCTCCCATCGCCATTAAAAAAACCACCCTGTCAGGTGGTTTTTTATTATCCTTGTTTTAATTCATGAACGTCTTTTTTGATTTGCTTATCGTTTTCGATATAGGAAACGGCATCTTCGGCAGATTTTGCATAGTAATACAAGTCTTTGCAGTTAGCATTTATAAATTTCTGTTCAAGCGCTATATCAAGAAAATCTTCCAGTTTTTTGTAATAGCCGTTTACATCAAAAATTACTATTGGTTTAACATGTCTGCCAAGCTGTTTTAATGTAAGCACCTGGAAAAACTCTTCAAACGTTCCTATGCCACCCGGTGTAATGATAAACGCTTCGGCAAGGTCTTCCATTTTAGCTTTTCTTTCTGCCATTGTTTCTGTATAAATAAGCTGGGTACATTTATCGTAAATAAGTTCTATTGTTTCGTCACGGAAAAATGTGGGAATTACCCCATAAATTTCGCCGCCTGCGCGCGATACACCGCGTGCCGCCGCACCCATAAGTCCGTTGCCACCCGCGCCAAACACAAGCGCGTGTCCCCTTTTTGCCATTTCTTCACCAAGTTTTTCAACCGCTTCTATATAACATTTATCAATTTCGTAGCTTGCCGCTCCAAATACACAAATTTTCATTATAATACCTCCCTTTTATTCTATGCTTAAGTGTATCACAAAAATGAATATTATTCAAGAGGCAAATTTATTTGACTTCCTATTTTCTAAGTTCAGGCAGACAATTAATTGCGCTGTTTAAATCTGCAACCTTATTTGATTTTTTTATCTGTTTCATAATCTTCTTTTCTTCAGGGAAGTTCAGCATAATATACATCCATATTTCCTTAAGCTTATGAAGTGTATTTACATCCGACTTAAAAAGGGCCATATACCGTTCTTCAAGCAAAGCGGAAAATGCAATAAGCTCTTCGGTTTTAAGGGATTCTCCCCCTTTGATTTCCCTGAAAATAGCAGGGTTTGTTATTGCTCCCCTGCCAATCATTACACTATCAAGCAGGCCATATTTCTTTACAATTTTTTCGTAATCTTCTGCGCTTGTTATGTTTCCGTTATAACAAAGTTTTGTTTTAGATTTATTATATGCCTTTTCAAACGTTGCGATATTGGGAACACCTTTATAAAACTCTTCCCTGACTCTCGGATGAATTATAAGTAGCGAAACCGGATATTTGTTGTATATTTCAAGTATTTTATCAAACTCGTCGTGATTATAAAACCCTGTCCTTGTTTTTATTGAAACTGTCATAACAGGATTCTGATAAATTTTTTCAAGAAAATTATCAAGCCACTGTGTATCTTTAAGCGCACCCGCACCCCTTTGCTTGCCTACAACCGTTGAAGCGGGACAACCGAGATTCAGATTAAGCTCCTCATAACCAAGACGGGCGACCTTTTTTGCAAAGTTATCAAACGCCTTGTCGCAGTTGCAAAGTACCTGCGGAACAATTTTTGTCGTGTTTCTCTCCGGCGATATATCACGCAGGGTCCTGAGAGTAATTCTTTCGCTTTCGGTGGGTACAATAAACGGCGTATAATATTTGTCGCACATACCGAACATTTCGGCATGTGCGTTTCTGTATGTGTATGTTGTTATCCCCTCCATCGGGGCATAATAAAGCTTCATATTTCCTCCCGAACTTTTCATCCGATAAGCTACACGATTTCTCTATGCCATAGTGTATCTTTCAATAAAGGCTTCACATTCCTCCAGCGGAATTGCTTTTGAGTAGTACCATCCCTGAATATAATCACAATCAGACCCCGATACAAGTTCGTTTTGTTCGCTTGTTTCAACACCCTCACAGGTAACCTTCATATTAAGGCTGTGAGCAAGAGCAATAATTCCGACAAGCATTTCTTTCCCTTTATCCTTTTCTGTTTTGAGCAAGATATCCCGGTCAATTTTAACAATATCAATGGGATAATCGCAAAGATTAGAAAGAGTTGTGTATCCATTTCCCAAATCGTCTAACGCAACACAAAATCCAAGTTCTTTTGCTTTTATAACATTGTTTCTTGCAATATCCGTATTCTTTTCAATTGAATCTTCTGTAATTTCAATCATCAGCTTGTTTCTGTCGAAATCATACGCGCCCGCTATTTCTTTAATTCTGGTAACAAAGTTTTTTTCGGATATAGTAATTCTTGTGATGTTGCAAGATATGGTAATGTTATTAAAATCAGTGTTTTTCCATTCCGAAAGCTTTTTACAAACCTTTTCAAACATATAATAATCAAACTTTACAATAAGTCCGGATTTTTCCATTAATCCTATATATGTTCCCGGAAGTATAATCTCTCCCGAAGGACTTTCCCATCTTGAAAGTGCTTCAGCTGATATAATTTCCTTTGTCTTGTTATCAACGATAAATTGAAGATGCATTTCAAATTCATTATTTTCAAAGCCCCCTTCAATCTTTTTCAAAAGTTTCTCGTCTTCTGAAAGATTTTTCTTTTTGCACAACAAATTCTTAAATTTTTTTAAAAACTTATTATTCATCACACTTACTCCATAACTTTTATTACCTAATTTTATCAAAAAAGAAAGCCGCAACAACAGGAAGTCCCGGAAGACTTCTTTATCATTGCGGCGGACCTGCACAGTAAATTCAAAACAGATTTACTTTGTACCTGATACTTATATTTCCGCAATGATTCACTTGTGTCAAATTTTAATCTTTTGCAAAAACCCAAAGTGTATCCGAGAAAGAGTCCTCCTTATCATCAAGCCTGTAAACACTGAGTATTACAGATTCGCCATTCATCTTTTTATATGTAATTTTGGGTGTTTTGCCCTCTATGAACTGTCTCTTCAGTGCATCATAGTTTAAAAAGCTCGTCATTGCTCTGTGAAAATCGGGGTTTACTATTTCGTAAATATATTTTTTGAGAAGTTCAGAAAAATGGTCTTCTTTTTCGTTATAACCCAAGTATGCAGGCATCAGAATACGATGTGCTTTATCGGTATCAAGCGAAACACGATAAATACCGTTATAATGTTCTTTCATAACAGAAAGTAAAGTATCAATTTCCAGTATTCCTGTTTTTGTCTGAATATATCCCTGGTCCTCAGTTTTTGAAATACTCTGCTGCTCTTTATTCTGATAATACTGAGCCTTCGCCTCATACATTCTGATTTCTGCCTCACGAACGATTTCTTCGGTATTTACGTTCTGAGTTCTGTAAGACATACCGATTGCAACATTATAATCCCTGGGTTTCAAGCGTTCTATGAAAATTTCTATGCCTTTTTTTATTTCTTCCTGTTCGGTATTTTGTGTTAATACCAAAAATTCATCGCCACCCATTCTGTAAACCTTGTGTCCGTAGAACACTTCCTTTAAGGTGTTGGCGATATATAAAAGCATTTCATCGCCTGCAGCGTGGCCATATTTGTTATTTCTGAAATGAAGCTCGTTAACGTCAATAAAAATACAGGAAACTTTTTCTGTTCTTTCATTGTCAATATCAAGCAAATCCCTTTTATACGCAACACGATTGAGCGCACCTGTAAGCGGGTCTGTTATTGCCGCAAGCTCGGTTTTATTAAGGTGATTTTTGTTATACAGCGCCATTGAAAAACATGCTGAAACTTTTTCCGCAAGCATTCTTGCACTGTCTCCTCTTTCTGAATTAACAGTTGCCAGAATTGTTATATGATTAGCTTTATTTATGGTTGCCGAAAAAGAAATCTCTTCAATACCAAGTCCTTTCAAAAAGTTATAAAAAGAAAGGTTTGTTTTTATGAGATACTTATTCGGAGTTATGCAAAAAACGTTAACCGCATTTCCGTTAATTTTATAGAGGTCTACAGCATAGTGTAACAGTTCCAGATTAAAATACTGTCTTTCCTTTTCCGAAAGAATAACTTCTTCATATTGCGGTTTAATATAATGATAAAATTCTCCGTCTGTATCAAAGAACACAGCCGATCTTGACTTTGCAAATTTGCATACCTCAGCCAATGCCTTCTGAATATTGTTTTGTCCGTCTGTTGTTTCCAGAAGTTCTTTTCTGACGTTTGATGCACACTCGGTTACAAGGTTAATCTTTCTTTCCTTTGCCATGAGTATTAATACATATAAAAAGATTATTACAAGCATAGCAATAAATACCAGAGTAAATACAACCGATCTTACATGCGCACTTGCAAGCACCTGTGCATCATATCTGCCCATTGCTATCATCCAGTCAAACACTTCAATGGTAGAATAATGCAAGTGAAGTGTTTCGTTTTTATAAGCGGACCTGAAAGCTGTAAAACCCTTATCGGTTGATACAAACTGTTCATAAGAATTTCCTTTGGTATACTTACGGTCTTTTAAAAACGAGATATTACCAAGCTCATCGTGAATTGTATCTACAAGAATACCGCCCGTCGCTTTTTCATAAACAAAAAGCTGTGCATCAAGTTCATCCACTATTTCTTTATATCTTGCGCTAAGCTTTTCAGGTTTTATAGCACCGTACAATATACCGACAGTTCTGCCGTCTACATTAACAGGAACGGCACTTCTTATAAGCTTATAGCCTTTTTTTGTAACATCTTCAATTCTGCCACTTATGTATACTCCTTTTTCCTTTTCATCTTCAAAAGACAAAACACCTGTCGCATCCGTAGTGCCCGCTTTTGTTGCAAAGGTATTGTCAGCGTTTAAAATACCAATGTTTTCAATCATCCCAATAGGTTTAAAGGATTCAAACAAAAGGCTGTAATCATCTCCGTCTCTATAGAGCTTTGCGGCAAAGTTCGCCATTGTTGCAAGATTTTCCCTGTCTGACGTTAACTGAAGAATAAGGTCATCCTTTACCTGTTTAGTCTGAATATGGAGATTTTCATATGCTTCTTCTTCGGCTTTGTGGTATAAATAATTTACCATACTGAGAAAAACCACACTAAGCAACATAGCAGTAATAATAGTGTAAAAAATATTATGTTGTCTGGTCTTTTTCTTTCCGAATTTTATTGCCATTTATTTGCATCTTCTTTCCTAACATATCAACCAAAAGTTTCTTATTTTTATTATATCATTATTTTACATAAATTTCAAGTATAATTATTTATC
The DNA here is from genome assembly GCA_045644605.1 of Clostridia bacterium. Classification (GTDB taxonomy): domain Bacteria; phylum Bacillota; class Clostridia; order RUG12999; family RUG12999; genus RGIG4103. The sequence continues at coordinate 16,079 of JAZRHB010000029.1, read as the reverse complement.
AGCCTTTTTTCGAGTTCGACTCTCCCCGATTTAACAATTAAAAAAGAAGCATACCTGATGGTATACTTCTTTTTTATGGTGGAGACGAGGAGAGTCGAACTCCTGTCCGAAAACAAATTCACAAAGACTTCTCCGGGTGCAGTTTGTGATTAGACTTCCCTTACTGCAGGGTTCACAAACAACCCCTGCAGCTCGGTAGCTTCATTATTCATGGGCGGCTCAAAGCTTTGCCGCCTCACGTTCACCACAAGTATTCGCCTTATCCTATGCTGTGGTCATCACAGGTAAGACGGCTGCACTTAGGCAGCTAATAAATTAGATTCGTTATTTAATTTATAACTTTGCAGGTTTTTAAGTTGACCTACACAACTACCCGCTATCTTAGCTTCATCGTCCCCGTCGAAACCGGTACGTCCCCATATTAATATTTGCCGTTTTCCTTGACTGCGCGATCCATATCCCTCTGCGAATCTTTCTTTGCGGCAGACTCTCTTTTATCATAAAGCTTTTTACCTTTTGCAAGTGCAAATTCAAGCTTTATTTTACTTTTTTTAAAATAAATTGAAAGAGGTACAAGGGAATATCCTTCTTTCATTACTTCAAAATGAAGCTTGTTTATTTCCTGTTTATGAAGAAGAAGTTTTCTTTTACGAAGTGGGTCTTTATTGAATATATTACCCATTTCATAGGGGCTTATATGCATTCCTTTTACAAAAGCCTCGCCATCATCAATGGAAATCCAGCTGTCTTTAAGGTTTACTTTTCCTCCCCTTACGGATTTAACTTCCGTTCCGACAAGTTCAATGCCGGCTTCATATTTTTCTTTTACGTCATACAAATGGTACGCCTGTTTATTTTTTGCAATTATTTTTATAGATTCTGCGTTCAATTCCGGCACCTCCTTTGTTCTGCTATAGTATTATAACACAATTCTCCCCTGCTTGCAACATTTAATTTTCGACAAAATATGAAAAAAGGGGAAGATTTCTTCCCCTTTGTTTTATCTTTTAAGATACACCGGAATACCGTTTTCGTATTTAAGCGTTGGTGTCCCGTCGATAAGCGGCTGAACGTAATCTATCATTTCCTGTGTTACGTCGTTACCGTTTGAAATCCACTCCTGCGGAACTACTCTTTCGCCATTTGCGATATTTTTAATATCACGGCTTACAATCTGCATTTTATACGGTTTGTTACTTACTCTTTCATAAGCCATCATTTTACCTGTGCCGCCTGCTACCGCTTCCGCTACGCCTGCCGCACCAACTTCAAATGCTTCGTTGATATCAACAAGCGATGTGAAGTGAGCCGCGCATCTCTGCAGAACGTTGATTTCAATTCCTCTTGCTTTGAAACCAAGATTATCACGAACCATATTTTCAAGAACTTTTGCTGTTCCGCTTAAGCATTTATGTCCGAATGTATCTACAAGACCGCTGGATGCTTTGTCACAAACATATGTGCCATCAGCATATCTGATACCTTCGGAAACTGCAACGATGATGTTTTTAACACCTTTTGCGTTGAGTTCTTTAATATCGTTAAAGAATTTTTCGTCTTCAAAATCACTTTCCGGGAGATAGATAAGGTGCGGAGCCGCACATTTTTCAGTTCTCGCAAGAACTGATGCCGCTGTGAGCCAGCCTGCGTTTCTTCCCATAATTTCAACGATTGTTACGGAATTAAGGTCATACACATCGCTGTCAAGACCAACTTCACGCACTGTTGTTGCGATATATTTTGCGGCTGAACCAAAGCCCGGTGTATGGTCGGTTTCCATAAGGTCGTTATCAACTGTTTTCGGTACACCGATGATGTTGATGTCGTAACCGATTTTTTCTGCATATCTGCTGAGTTTATCAACAGTATCCATTGAATCGTTACCGCCGATATAGAAGAAATATCCTATATCATATTTTGTAAACACGTCAAAGATTTTTTTGAAATCATCTTTTTCGTCATCAAGCTTCGGCAGTTTATATCTGCAAGAACCAAGGAATGATGCCGGAGTTGTTTTAAGAAGCTCTTCATCCTCTTTAGTTTTAAGAATGTCTGCCATATTGATAAAGTTTTCGTTAAGTACGCCTACGATACCGTTTACTGCACCGTATACTGTACCGATGTTTTCATTTTTAAGTGCCGCTGATGCAACACCGCAAAGTGATGCGTTTATTACGGCTGTCGGGCCGCCTGACTGTCCTACTATACAATTTTTCATATTCTTTCCTCCTATAATACTTTCCCGAGGAACGCCTGCGTTCTCGGGTTTTTGGGCGCTGTGAAAATTTCTTCCGGTGTGCCCTCTTCCATAATTTTACCTTCGTCTATAAAAATAACTCTGCTTGCAACTTCTTTTGCAAAGCCAATTTCGTGAGTTACCACAACCATTGTCATCCCTTCTTTCGCAAGGGATTTCATAACATCAAGAACTTCTCCTACCATTTCGGGGTCAAGTGCTGATGTAGGTTCGTCAAAGAGCATTACATCCGGATTCATACAAAGTGCGCGAACAATTGCAACACGCTGTTTCTGACCACCTGAAAGCTGCGACGGATATGCGTTTGCCCTGTCTTTAAGACCTACTCTGTCAAGGAGTGCAAGGGCTTTTTCTTCCGCTTCGTCTTTACTCATTTTAAGGAGCTTAATCGGTCCCATTGTTAAGTTTTTAAGCACCGTCATATGCGGAAAAAGGTTGAACTGCTGGAAAACCATACTCATTCTTCGTCTTGTAAGATTTATGTCAGTTTTGGGGTCCATAATATCTACGTTTTCGAAATAAATGTGTCCGCCTGTAGGCTCTTCAAGCAGGTTGAGAGAGCGAAGGAATGTGGATTTACCGGAGCCTGACGGTCCGATGATTACAACCACTTCGCCACGTTTTATTTCTGTTGTTATTCCGTTTAAAGCATGGATTGTTCCTTTAAAGCATTTGGAAAGGTTTTCGGTTCTGATTACAACATTATCGTTCATTGTTTCTCATTCTCCTTTCCAGAAGTTCTACAAGTTTTGACAGTCCGAGTACCATCACAAGATAAATAAGTGCTACTGCCACAAGCGGCATAAACGGACTGTAGGTTGCGCTTCTTATTGCGTTGCCTGCATACATAAGGTCGCCAAGACCGATGTAGAAAGCAACTGATGTTTCTTTAAGAAGAACAACAAACTCGTTTGCAAGTGCCGGAAGAACGGTTTTGAACGCCTGCGGGAACACAATGTAGAACATTGTCTGCATATATGTGAAACCAAGACTTCTGCCCGCTTCAGTCTGTCCATCGTCAACACTCATTATACCGCCACGCACGATTTCCGCAACATATGCGCCGGAGTTAAGTCCGAAACACACTACTGCCGAAAGGAATTTATCTACACCAAGCGGCATAAAGATTACGAAATAGATAATCATAATCTGAACAACCGCCGGGGTTCCTCGGGTTACTGTAAGATATATTTCGCATATTTTATTGAATATGCGAAGAAGAATACCGTGTTTCGGATTTTTTATGTATGTGCATCTCACGAATGCAACTATAAATCCGAGAACGATACCGATGATAAGCGCAAAAAAAGTAAGCTTAATTGTTGTCCAGAGACCTTTAAAGATTGTTTTCCATCTGTCGTGCTGGATAAAGTTTACATCAAAATCTTCTTTAATAGAGTTCCATGTTTTTCCTACAAAGCCTGCTGTATCGGGTTTTGTGCCTATGTCGCGCATTTCAAAACATTCCGCAAGACCTTTGTTTACGTTTGTGGATTCTATTTTCTTTTCTGCGCCGCTTGCTGTAGTTATTGTTGTAATGGCTTTTACTTCTTCCCTGATTGTTTCTGTTCCGCCATATACTGCATCAAGTGCCGATTTTTCCGCATACACTTTTATGCCGTCCTTTGTATCATAAAGAACAAGCGTTACATCCACTGTTTTTTCAGGTGCCTTTTCAAGCATTGCAAGTATTTTCTGTTCAAAATCCATTTTGAAATCAAGTGCGGATTTGAACATTGTACCGTTTCCTTTTTTAACATTGGTGCTTAAAAAGGTATTATATTCCGGAGAAATTGTGCCGTAAACGTCAATTGTTTTTACGCTGCAGTCCAGTATAATATTCTTTTCATCACCGTAGGAAAGGGAATTTACTTCTATGCTGTTTTTATCCGCTATATACTGAAGCGATTTTGTTACCGCAAGCTCATCAAACCCGGTGTTAACAAGCTCCTGCGCCTGCCCTGTTGACACCTCGGTTGCTATCGTGTCGGAACGTATTTCAAAAACGCACCAGCAGACTGCAACTGCAAGAATAAGCAATGCGATAGCAGCACCAAATAATTTCTTTTTATTCATTTTCTCAATCCTTTATAAACAAATATACTGCAAGAACAGACCCTGTCCTTGCAGCATTATTTTTGTTTGTTAATTATTCAGCTGAAATGTAGTTTGCTATAATTTTGTCGATTGTGCCGTCAGCTGTAAGTTTTTCAAGTGCTGCGTTGATTTTATCAAGAAGTTCTGTATTTTCTTTTTTAACTGCGATAGCATAGTCTTCTATAGCATATTCAGTTTCAAGAATTTTAAGTCCTTCGTTCTGTGCAACAAAAGCTTTTGCAGGTTCGTTATCAATGATAACCGCGTCAACGTCGCCGCCTTTTAATGCAATGATAGCATCTGCACCTTTACTGTAGCTTACAACATTTTCTTCGCCGTAATCGTCTTTAGAATAGATGTCGCCTGTTGTTCCGAGCTGTGTACCGATTTTTTTGCCTTCGAGTGCATCAAGATCTTTAATGTCGGAATCTTCAGGAACGATTACAACCTGTACGCCTGTTGCGTAGCTTGATGTAAAGTTAACTTCAAGTTTTCTTTCGTCTGTAACAGTCATACCTGCCATACCGAAATCAACTTCGCCCTGCTGAACAGATGTAATGATAGAATCAAATTCCATATCAACAACTTCAAGTTTCATACCGAGTTCTTTTGCAATTTCTGTTGCAATGTCAACGTCGATTCCTTTAAAAGCTTCGCCTTCTTTGAATTCATACGGCGGGAAAGCTGCGTTTGTTCCCATTTTGATTACGGTAGCGTTTGCATCCGGTGTTTCTACTGACGGCTGCTGTGAGCATGCTGCAAAGCAAAGAATTAATGCTGCAGCAAGAATTAAACTGAGTACTTTTTTCATTATTAATTCCCCCAAAACATAAAATTTTTAGTCATAAGACCCATGAGATAGTATACTACACATTAACAAAAAAATCAATAGTTTTTTGGTTTTTTATGCAAAAAAATCAAATTTTGTGAATATATTATACCATTGCTTGATTTTTACTGTCTTTTATGCTACAATATGCATATGTAAAAAAAGAAAAGAGGGAAAATTATGACTGATTTTGTAACACCCTTTCTTCGTCTCCTTCTTTCCGTACTGCTTGGCGGAATAATTGGGTTTGAACGCGCAGAACGTGGGCGTGAGGCAGGCCTTCGCACACATATTATGGTTTGTCTTGGCGCATGCCTTGTAATGCTCATAAGTGAATATGTTGTAACCTCGCTCGGAATGAGCACCGACGTTACCCGCCTTGGTGCACAGGTAATAAGCGGCATTGGTTTCCTTGGTGTTGGTTGCATCATCACCGACGGAGATAAAATTAAAGGGCTTACAACCGCAGCTGGTCTTTGGGTTACCGCTTGTATCGGGCTTGCGGCAGGGATAGGATATTACGTAGTTGCAACCGCGACAACAGTAATTATGATTCTTGTAATGCTTCTTATTACTCCCCTTTCAAAAAGGATTATTGCTTCAAAAAGCAAGGTTACTCTTTTAGTAAAGGTTTCTTCCGGCGCTGCTTTTGGAAGCGTGTATGCCTTTCTAGAAAATAAAATTTTAACCATGATCTCCATTGAAAAAAATCAGGCAACTGGTGCAGTTTCTTTTACTGTTATACTCACCCCTATGAAAGAAGACGAAAAAAATACCGTAATGAAAGACCTTTATTCATTAGATGGAGTTATTGAAATAACACATAAAAACCTGTAGTGCACTATTGCATTACGGTTTTTTTTATGATATAATCTTTATATATGTTTACTACAGTGGAGGTATGTAAAATGAAAAAAGTTTTAAGTTTGATGTTAATGTTAGCTGTTGTGCTTTCATCAATGGTAGTTATGGCTGCACCATCCTTTACCGATATGGATACAAACCACTGGGCTATGCCGTCGGTTGAAAAACTTGTTAACGAAGGCACAATAAGAGGATATGAAGACGGCAGTTTTCGTCCCGACAACACCGTTACACGTGCCGAATTTGTTAAAATGATTGGCAAAGGCAACGAAAAACGTGAAGAAGACTTTGACGATGTTACTGAAAGCCACTGGGGATATGAATATATCATTTATTCCGGTCTTGAAGGTACCGGCAACAATTTTGAACCCGACCGTGCAATTACAAGAGGCGAAACCGTCGAACTTTTATGGACCCGTGCAGGTGGCAAAACAGGTATTAAAGCACCGGAATTTGTAAAAGAACAGCTTGCATATGCTAAAAACGCGGTATCCTGGATTTATTCAACCGGCGTTATGATTGGTAATGACGGATATGACCTTCGTCTTTCCGATACACTCACTCGTGCAGAAGCAGCGGCACTTATTATAAAATCAAGAACATCAACATCTGTTCGTAATACTGTTGACCTTATTTCTGCTGATATTCTTAAAAACACTTATAATGCTTCAAACGCATTTGACAGTGCATATGCTGCTGACAAAGCAATTACTTATGGCGAAATGTCAAGAGCTGCTCTCCGTTATGCTACAGACAGTTATTATCCGACATACAACACTTACTATTCCGAAGTTCCGTTTGAACATGAATATGCAAGAGATTTCTTTATAATGTGCAATCTCGTGCTTGGCAAAGATAAAATTACACCTGAAAACATTGACAAACCCGTTACGATAAGCGATGCACAGAAAATGCTTATTGTGGCTGTTTCAAGAAGAGTACGCGGTAATTTCAAATATGATGTTGTATTATACAACAATGACAGCGATCTTAACAAAACAGCAACTGCAAAGGATATTGCGGCAATGCTCGTTCAGTATGATGAATTCAGCGGTTTTTCAGCCGTAACATCAACAGCTAAAACAGATGGTGAATATACCTGTAAATATGTTACATCCGAAAAAACTACCCTTCCGTATAATGCTGATGTATACGCACTTATAACTGAAGGTGTTCCGACCGCAGTTTACGAAAAAGCATTTACTCTTACTGATGGTGCTACAGGTGATGATTTCGGAAATCCTGCAAAAATATTTATTTTTGCAAAATCATATTCCACAATGTTTATGGATCAGCTTTCCGCACTTAAAGCACAGGCAAAAACAGCTATGGGAATTGACGTTGATTTTGAATATTATCCGGAGCTTGTATATAACAGCGGAAACGGATTTACCCTGCGCGTTAAATGCGTTGTAAATGATATCGGAACAACAAATTATACAACAAACGATTTGTTCTCCGAATCACTTATTACAAATGCTAACGAGCCACTTACAAATGGTATGAGTTTCTTTGTAGAGCTTACAATCCCCTATTCCAATTTTGCAGGATAATTAAAAAATTTAAATCCCCTCATATGAGGGGATTTTTTTATATCATTTTTCTTTTGGTTTAAATATCAGTGCAAAGATATATCCGAATACTATTGCAGCGGCAATTCCGCCCGCCGCGGCAGATATTCCGCCCGAGAAAATACCCAGTATTCCGTTTTCCACAATTCCTTTTTTTGCGCCGTTTGCAAGCGTATATCCAAATCCGGATATAGGAATTGTTGCACCGGCACCGGCAAACTTTACAAGCGGTTCATACCAGCCGAGTGCCGTTAAAAATACACCCAGACTTACAAAAAGCACAAGTATCCGTGCCGGTGTCATTTTGGTATAATCAAGAAGAATTTGTCCTATAAGACAAATTGCTCCACCTATTACAAATGCCCAGAAATACGTCATATATTCCCTCCCGAATTGCTTATACGAAGCGCGTGCGCTATTGACGGTATACTTTCGCCCTGCAGACTTGATGTAGGGTTCATAAGCGCACCTGTTGCCATAAACAGTACATTATTTATTTTTTTGTCCTGCAAATTTTTCATTATTTTACCACAGAAGGTTACCGCACTGCATCCGCATCCGCTGCCCCCGGCGTGTGCATCCTGTGAATGATCAAATATTGCCGCTCCGCAGTCCATGTGTCTTTTTTCAATATCAAGTCCTTCTTTTTGCAAAAGCTCATTAAAGAGTTTTGAGCCTGTTATTCCAAGGTCACCCGTTATAATAAGGTCATATTCTTCGGGTGAAAATCCCGTATCATCAAAATGTGCCAGAATAGTATCCGCCGCCGCAGGCGCCATTGCCGCTCCCATATTGTTAGGGTCGGTAATACCTTTGTCAATAATTTTGCCTGTTGTTATGTGTGTTATATACGGCGGAGCAGAAGTTTTTCCGATTACAACAGCTCCCGAGCCCGTTACTGTCCACTGCGCAGTAGGTGTGCGCTGACCACCATATTCAAGCGGAAAACGGTACTGTTTTTCGGATGCACAAAAATGGCTTGATGTGGCGGCAATTACTTTTGATGCAAATCCGCCGTCAACCAGCATTGCCGCAATTGACATACTTTCCGCCATTGTTGAGCAGGCACCATAAAGTCCGAAAAACGGTATGCCGAACGAACGGATTGCAAAATGACTGCCTGAACATTGATTGAGTAAATCCCCTGCTGCAATGTAATCAATATCATTTTCCGTAAGTCCGCTTTTTTCAAGCAATCCGTAAATTGTGTTTTTTACAAGTGTGCTTTCCGCTTTTTCCCACGTATCTTCACCGAAACGGGCATCTTCGTTTATTTCATCAAAATATTTACCGAGCGGTCCGTCGCCCTCTTTCTTTCCTGCAATAGAGTACGATGTGTATATTGATGGCGGAAACCCCATCCGTACGGTCTGCCGCCCCATTCTTTTACTCATACTATCACCTTATTTCAATTTTTTGTTAGTATAAACAAAAAAGCGAGTGGTTATTCACTCGCTTTTTTTCGTTTTATTAACATTATTATTCCTATTACTATTGCCGTTCCTGTTATTACTCCTGCAGTATCGGTCAGGATATCTGAAATTTGGAACGACCTGCCCGGAACAAAAAGCTGATGTATTTCATCGGATAGTGCATACGCCGTACAAATGCCTACTGAATACAGACTTTTATATATATGCTGTCTGTTTTTGGTAAAATACGCCGCAAGATAGCATGCCACACCAAGAACTAAAAATACCCCGTAATGCGCTATTATTCTTATCAGTCCATCCATTGATTCTACCGCCGCCGGTATTTCCGATTCCGGTATTTTTATTACCGGCTGTAATATTCTTATAATCTGCTTTGAAAAACTGTTGCTGACATCGGTTGATTCCACCGCCGTCTGCGACGAAAAATAAAATATTACCGCCATTATAACAAATGTTAAAATCCAGAAAATAACAGCTTTTTTATTCATAGAGTCTCCTTTTAAAAATCCCCCGATTTTTCGGGGGAAATCTTAGAATCTGATATTGTTGTGTATTGCCGCATATACGAAAACAAGTATGTCAAGGATGTAGAAAAGTGCAAAGTTCACAAGTTTCCATACACGGAATGCTTCTTTTCTGCCTTTTTTTGCGGGGTCTTCGTATGAAACGAAAATTGCATAGATAACGCCCATTAAAATCGGGAGCATAATAAGAAGCGGTGTTACCGGAATTTTCAAAAATCCCATATTGATGTAGTTGTATGTAAACGGAAGCATTGTAATATTTACAACAAGTAAAATTACGATTGCCCATAAACATACGCCGTATTTGTCAAAAATTTTTAAAAAGTTTTTCATTTTAGTTCACCTCATATTAAATTACAATGCCGCTTTGATGGCAATTGCACATTCAACTCTTTTTTTCTGCAGATGACATGCAAGGTCATAAGGTTTTTCAATTGACCCGTTGAAGTTCTGCGCATTTGCAACGCATCCGCCGCTGCAATAGAATTTTGCCCAGCAATTCTGACAGTCGGGTTTGGTATACACATTTGTCCCGGCAAATTTTTTAGTCAGGTCTGTGTTTGTTATACCATCTTTAAGGTTACCAACTTTAAATTCGGCATTTCCCGCAAACTGATGGCAGGGATAGATGTCGCCTTCGGGGGTTACAGCCATATATTCACAGCCGCATCCACATCCGCTTAAACGTTTTACAACGCAGGGACCCTGGTCCAAATCTATCATAAAGTGGAAGAAATTAAATCCGTTTCCTTCTTTTTTGCGTTTTATGTATTCTTTCGCAAGGGTTTCATATTCCTTGCAGATTGTATCAATATCTTCATACTGCAGGGCATAATCTTCTTCAAACGGAGCAACAACCGGTTCAACAGAAACCTGTTTAAAACCAAGGTCCGCAAGGTGAAGCACGTCTTTCGCAAAATCAAGGTTATATCGTGTAAAAGTACCTCTTACGTAATAGTTGTCCTGATTTCTTGATTCCGCTACCTTCTGGAAAATTGGCACTATTTTGTCGTAGCTGCCTTTTTTGTTTGCGTTCACACGCACCCTGTCGTTTACTTCTTTTCTGCCGTCTATACTGAGGACGATATTGCACATATTTTCATTTATATATGCAAGCTTTTCGTCATCAAGTAAAAGTCCGTTTGTAGTTATTGTAAATCTGAAGTTTTTATTGTGAAGCTTTTCCTGCTCGCGTGCGTATTTTACCGTTTCTTTAACAACGTCAAAGTTAAGAAGCGGTTCACCGCCGAAAAAGTCCACTTCAATATTTCTTCTTGAAGCAGAATTTGCAATTACAAAATCTATTGCCGCTTTTGCGGTTTCAAGACTCATAAGGCCTTTTTTGCCGCCGTAATCTCCTTCGTCTGCAAAGCAGTATTTACATCTTAAATTACAGTCGTGAGCAACATGCAGACACAGCGCTTTTACAACCGTTCCTTTTTTGAAGTTTTTTGCAATTTCCTGATAACAGTCTTCCGTAAAAAGCATATCTCCGTCATAAAGTTCTTTTATTTCTTCATATGCTTCTTCAAGCTCATTGCGGGAAATTCCTTCACAATAGCTTAGCGCTTTTTCGGAAAGACCATCCTTTTCAAAACCTGCCTCGCTGTAATATCTGGTAAGCGTGTATGCAGGCTTTTCCATGACATGAACGCAGCCGCTATATACATCAATAGCTATACTGCTATCAAGCATTTCAAAACAATGTACCATAATAAATCTTCCTTTGGTTTGCTTTAATGCAAACATACACCGCAAAAAGCGGTGTATGTCTGATTATGTTAAGTTAAATTATTTCTCGCATTTCTGGTTTGCAACTGTGCATGATGTTTTGCATGCAGACTGACATGATGTCTGACATTCGCCGCATCCAGCTTTGCTTGCATTTGCTTTCATAACGTTACCTGCGATTGTTTTTACCTGTTTCATATTAACACCTCGTTTATAAAAATTATTTGTTTCTGAATCTTAAGTTGCTTCTTTTAGACGGTTTGTAGTTTTTTCCTACAAAGCTACCAAGCATTCCAAGGAGAATTCCCGTAAACAGAATAAGCAGAAATTCCAGTGTAAATATTCCTATTTTTCCCGTTATAAGACCTACAAAAAGAAGAATTACGGAAAGGCCAAGTCCATATTTAAAGCCTGTAACTATTGGCGAGGTTTTTGTTACCTTGCCCGCTATGTACGCAGTCATAAGCTCTGCAATTATGAAAATGGTTCTGCTTATTCCCGGAAGTGCGCCTTGTGTAAGAGGAGTTATAATGTATACTATTGCAACAAGAACTATTAAAAGAAGCGCAATTATAAAAGTAAGTATCCAGTACGGTGCAAAATATTTGACTTCGTTTGCAAAACAACTTGACCTTTTTTTTGACGGTCTTCTTCGTCTTGGTGCGTCCATTATAATCCCCCTTTATACAAAATTATTTATCTTCTACGTATTTAATTACATCTTTAACAGCCCAACGTGCTATTTCTATAACAGTTTTGTCCTGTTTTGATGTTTCAATAAGAAGTTTGTCGTCTTTGATGTTTTTGATTGTGCCGTACATTCCGCCGATTGTAAGAATATCGTCTCCTACTTTCATTGCGTCAAGCATTGCTTTTGTCTGTTTTTCTTTTTTCTTCTGAGGTCTTATCATGAAGAAGTAGAAAATTCCAATGATTACAACAAAGTACAAAATCATTCCTAATGAGCCCATTTGATTTCCACCTTTCAAATATAATAATATTATTATAACCTTTATTTACTAAATAATCAAGTCTTTTTTCACATTATCTCACAACGTGTTGACATATTTTAGTTTTGGTGATAAAATCTCAAAAAGAGATATTTTATAGGAGTGATATTATGAAAAAAGATTCAGCAAGAGATTACATTATTGAGGCTTTCCGTCTGTATTCCCGATTGGGCGAGCCGGAAACCGATACACTGCGTGAAAAGATATATATTCACGCTGTTACAAGCCGGCGCACATGTGAAATTCCGTCAGGCGCAGGACACATTTCAAAACCGACAGAAGCTGCGGCAATAAATGCCGATAAAACAATGCGTCAGTACCGCAACGAGCTTATGGATATTGATGCCGTTTGCAAAACTGTTGATGCTCTTCAGAAAAAATACCGAGGATATGATGCTGTGCAGGTGCTCCGCGACATCTATTTTAAAAATGCTCATCTGCCACTCAGAAAAGCAGATATTCAGTCAAGGGTTACAAGTTCGTCAATTAAAAATCACATAAGCGAAAGTACCGCATACCGCATACTTAAATCCGCACGGGAAATTTTTGCATATCACAGAGGACTTACTCTTCCAAATGATACATACGCATCACTTGAAGAAATTGTCAGCTGAAAATATTTACTTTTCCGACAAATTATGATATAATGTGAGTATAGCTTTAAAAAGGATGATTTTTATGAAAAAACTTTTTGCAATACTTTCTATAGCAATTCTTTTATGCAGCTGCTCGCAAACCGAGCCGACAGTGGTTACGCACTCCGGTCCTCCTGAAGATATTGTTACTCCCGAGGCTACGTTCTACGCAGAAATAACGTCTTCAAAAACAAGACCGATTGCCGTAATGATTGATAATGACGAAGAATCGGCACGTCCGCAGGCTGGGCTTGAAAATGCATATCTTGTATATGAAATAACAGTTGAGGGCGCGGCAACAAGGCTTATGGCACTGTTTAAAAATTATGATGTTAAAAATGTTGGACCCGTACGCTCTGCAAGACATTATTTTCTTGATTATGCCCTTGAAAATGATGCAATTTATGCCCACGCAGGACAAAGTCCGCAGGCAGGCAGAGATATTGCCGCACTGGGCATGCCAGATATAAACGGACTAAACGGACTTGACGGACAGTATTTCCACAGAGATTATACGCATACATCTTCGTGGCACACGCTTTATACCGGTACGGACAAGCTTGCCGAACTTGCAGAAGCAAAAGGAATCCGTAAGGAATCGGACGAACTGATTTATCAGTACAACGAGCAGGATACAGATATTAACGGACAGCCCGCTACAGAATTTACTCTTCCTTATGCACCGTTTTACAGACTTACATATGAATATAATGCCGATACAAAGCTCTACGAGCGCTACATAAATGGTGCGCCTCACGCATCACAAAGCGAATCAGTGCTTTCGGCTAAAAATGTGCTTGTACTTTATATGGATAACTACAATCTTAACGACGGAACAAATGCCGGCAGACAGGAGCTTGATAATTTAGGTTCAGGTAAAGGATTTTATATGACAAACGGAAAATATAAAAATATTACATGGTCTAAATCTTCGAGGACTGCAAAAACAGTTATAAAGGATGAGTCGGGTGCGGAAATCACCCTTAACCCAGGTATTACATATGTCCAGATTATACCACAAAGTAAAGCAGTAACAATAAGATAATGTTTAAATCCCGTTTCGATTGTGAAACGGGATTTGTCTTTTTATGATATTGACACAATAAGAAAAATGTTATATAATGTAAGTTACCTATTAAATAATGTTGAGAAACAATTAGCAAGAAAGAAGGCTAAACATATGAAAAACGAAAAACTTGGTACAGCGTTATTTGGATACCGCAAAAAAGCCGTATGCGAATATTTAGCTGAAATGAGCGAAAAATCCGAAGCAGAACTTAATAAAATTGCCGGCGAAGCAAAAGCCGCGCAGGATGAAATAGAATCTTTAAAAGCCGAAAACAAAAAAGCAGCGGCAGAAGCGGCGAAACTCCGCGAACGTATTGAAGATAATGATATTTTAAGCAAGCAGTACATGAAAGAAATCGGTGATGCAAAGGCTGAACTTGCACGTCTTAATGAGGTTGTTAAAAACCTTACCGAAGAAAAAGAGGCTCTTTCTGCTGCACTTGCCGCTATGGATGCCGAAAAGAAAGCTATTTCCGAAGCGCTTATCAGCGCACGTCAAAAAGCTGACAGCATTGTTGAAGGTGCTAAAATGGAAGCCGACGATGTTATGCAGAAGCTTGCAATTGAACGTGAAGAACAGCTTCGTATTGCGGCTATTGATATGGAAAATGCAAAAGCTGCAATCAACAAAACAACAGGCGAGCTTGTTTCCCTTAAACAGGAAGTTATTGCCGCTATGAACAAGTATAAAAGCGAGCTTGAATACATAATATCTGAATATAAAATGTAAAGGAATGGTGCCATATGGCTCTTAGCGAAAAAATTCTTAAAATTCTTGATGATAACTGCAAAATGACTCCGAAGCAGATTGCTTCGATGCTCGGCAGTGATGAAGATACGGTTGCAAAAACAATTGCTCACCTTGAAGATAAAGGTATTCTCCTTGGATATAACGCTATGATTAACTGGGATAAAACCGATTCCGACAAGGTTACCGCACTTATTGACCTGCGCGTTACACCACAGCGCGGTGAGGGTTTTGACAAGGTTGCTGAAAGAATATACAAATATCCGCAGGTACGTTCCGTATATCTTACATCAGGCGGGTACGACCTTATGGTTATAATTGAAGGGTCCGATATGAAGAGCATTGCACTTTTTGTTGCAGAAACTCTTTCTACAATGGAACACGTAATAAGCACAACAACTCATTTTGTGCTTAAGAAATACAAAGACCACGGCGTTGTTTTTGAAAACGATGAAGTGGATGACAGGCAGGTGATTACGCTGTGAACATAAACGATGTTATTTCAACTCGTGCAGCGTCAATTCCACCGTCAGGTATAAGAAAGTTTTTTGACATTGTTTCCGAAATGAAAGACGCCATTTCCCTTGGTGTCGGCGAACCGGACTTTGTTACTCCCTGGCATATAAGAGAAGCGGGTATTTATTCTCTTGAAAAAGGAAGCACCCACTATTCTTCAAATACAGGTGTTCTTGAACTCCGTCAGGAAATTTCCAAATATCTTACAAGAAAATTTGGTATTGAATATGACCCGACAAATCAGATTATTGTAACCGTTGGCGGTAGTGAAGCTATTGATATTGCGATGCGCTCGGTTATAAATCCGGGTGACGAGGTTTTAATTCCGGAACCGTCTTTTGTTTGCTATAAACCGTGTACGGTATTAGCAGGCGGTGTTCCGGTGCCGATTACAACTACGGCAGAAGATAATTTCAAACTTACACCCGAAGCTCTTAAAGCGGCAATTACACCTAAAACAAAACTTCTTGTTCTTCCCTATCCTAACAACCCGACAGGTGGCGTAATGGAAAAAGAAGACCTTGGAAAAATTGCAGAAGTTTTAAGAGATACAAACATTGTTGTTTTATCCGACGAAATTTACGCCGAACTTACATACGGACAACAACACGTTTCTATTGCATCCTTACCGGGAATGTATGAAAGAACTGTTATTGTAAGCGGTTTTTCAAAAGCCTATGCAATGACAGGCTGGAGACTTGGTTATGTAACCGGTCCGAAAGAGCTTATTTCTGTAATGCTCAAAATTCATCAGTACGCAATTATGTGTGCGCCTACAACAAGTCAGTATGCGGCT
>JAZRHB010000028.1:0-1768 GCA_045644605.1 Clostridia bacterium | reverse complement strand
TACAGCAGCCGAAGTTACAATCAACTACGTTATTACAGATGCTGAAAATAACCGTAAAATGGTTTGTGTTGACCCTCACGACATACCTGTTGTTGCTTTTGTTGACCCCGATATGATGAGCTCTATGCCGAAAGGTCTTACAGCCGCAACAGGCATGGATGCGCTTACACATGCAATCGAAGGCTATATCACAGCAGGCGCATGGGAGCTTTCCGATATGTTCCACTTAAAAGCTATCGAAATTATTGCAAGAAGTCTCCGCGCAGCAGTTGACAACACTCCCGAAGGCAGAGAAGGAATGGCTCTCGGACAGTATGTTGCAGGTATGGGCTTCTCTAACGTAGGTCTCGGAATTGTTCATTCAATGGCACATCCGCTCGGCGCTCTTTATGATACACCGCACGGTATTGCAAATGCAATCATTCTCCCGACTGTTATGGAATATAATGCCGAAGCTACAGGCGATAAATATAAATACATCGCACAGGCAATGGGCGTTGAAGGAACAGAAAATATGACTCAGGCAGAATACAGAAAAGCGGCAATTGATGCTGTTAAAAAGCTCTCCGCAGATATCGGTATTCCGGCTGACCTTAAAGATATTGTTAAAAAAGAAGATATCGCATTCCTTGCACAGTCCGCATTTGATGATGCTTGCCGTCCGGGTAACCCGAAAGCAACAAGCGTTGAAGATATCACTGCACTTTACGAATCATTACTTTAATGAGAATATGAAAAAGCACCCGAAAGGGTGCTTTTTTAATCGGTATAATATAAAAAGGGCATCCGTACGGATGCCCTTTGTTTTTTATGTAATTACTGTGCTTTTTTGTGCATGTTTCTGAGTTTGCTGTCAAGAATTGCTGCATCAATAACTCCACCAATTTCAACACCGAGTGCAGTAAAAAACAGTGTCATACAAACTCCAAGAAAAGCTGACTTTAAAAACATAATTGCAAGTCCGCCTAAACCGCCAACAACTCCAAGTAATATAGTAAATAACATTTTAACCCCATCCTTTAATTCGTTATATATTAGTATTATACTCCTTTTATTTCCTGTTGTCAAGAAAAAATTTAGGTTCCCGTTTTCCCGGCAATATTAATTACTTTTCTCCCTTTTTTCTGTGCAATTTCTTTAAATTTTGCTGCTCCCCCGCACAATGTTTTTACAAAAACCACAACAATTTCTGATTTTTCAATCATCCATTTATTACGCTCTATAATGGCAAATTTTGACGGAACCAGTTCCATTCCCTCAGGATATACGGTATTTGAAAAATCTTTCTCATCTTTATCTTTTTTGGGAATATACGCCAGAACAATTGTATAATTTATGTGTGCATATTTGCTTTTTAAATTTTTAAGGATATTTACAGTCATCCTATCAAAACTTCCATGATTTCCAACATAGAAATTTGTAACATTTTCATTTTCAATTAAATCTGTTATTGCACTGCGTAAATCCTCTCTTATTTCTTCCCCCACATGCCTGTGCCCGAAAAAAGTGCAACTTTTCATAACATATCTCTCCTTATGGGGATTATATCCCCTTAATATTTTAGATTATAACCCCCATAATATAAATTGTCAAGGAGGACTTATGTTATGATAGTTTTTAACAGACTTTGGGAAACAATGAAACAAAAAGGTATTTCTACTTACGTTCTGCGCGAAAAATGCGGAATAGACAGCAAAACAGTGCGTCGTTTAAAGGCAAACGAAAATATAGAAACAAAAACACTTAATAAGCTTTGCGAAGCACTTGA
>JAZRHB010000027.1:0-3303 GCA_045644605.1 Clostridia bacterium | reverse complement strand
GGCGAAAAATGTGAACGCTGCTGGATGTTCAGCGAAACAGTAGGCTCGGATGCAAATCATCCTACACTCTGTAGCCGCTGCGCAGCTGCAGTTCCCGAAGGGGCAGGCGAATAAAAATGCCCGAGGTTATAGATTTTCACTGCCATGTGTTCCCCGAAGCGGTTGCGGCAAAAGCCACAAACAACGTGGGAACATACTATGGCATAAATATGCATGGCAAAGGTCTTGCAACCGAGCTTGAGAATTTTAATAAAAGATTTCCGGTAAAAGGTTTTGTAATTCACTCCTCCGCAACAACTCCGCATCAGGTTGAGCGTGTTAACGATTTTATTGCGGAATATGTTAAAAAGGATGATTGTTTCATCGGGTTTGGTACAATCCATCCGGGATACGAGGATTACAAAAAGGAAATTTACCGTATAAAAGCACTCGGTCTTAAAGGAATAAAATTTCATCCGGACTTTCAGGGTTTCAAAATTGATGACCCTGAAATGTTCCCGATATATGATTTGCTTGCGGCAGAAGGACTTCCCGCACTTTTCCACGTAGGCGACAGAACAACCGATAACTCAACGCCAAAAGCAATGGCATCGGTGCTTAAAATGTTCCCGGAATTTACGGTGATTGCGGCTCATATGGGCGGATTTTCCAAATGGGACGAGGCGGAAAAATGTCTGTACGGCAAAAACGTGTATTTTGACACGTCAAGTACGGCAATCTGTATGCCGCTCGACCATCTTCGTGAGCTTATTTATGAACACGGCGTGGATAAAATTCTGTTCGGAAGCGACTACCCCGTGCAAACAACAAAAGAAGCATATGAAGATATGCTTAAACTGGCTCTCCCGCAAGAAGATCTTGAAAAAATTCTGCATAAAAACGCAGAAAAACTTTTAGGTTTATAAAAACAAAAAGGTTCTAAATTTTTAGAACCTTTTTCTGTAAGGATGATAAACGTGATAAATCACGTTAAGCCTCCGGCGGTATTTGAGCCCGTGCGATATTTTTGCCAAAGGCGAAAACGCACATGGGCAAATTTCCATTATACGCCTTATCTGCCCATAATAAGGTGTATATAATGGTTCTTGGTTGTTGTTTGTGGGCAGAAAGGCTATGGAAATTGTTATGGATATTACAAAAATTGATAAAAACTTTACACAGGCGCAGTCAGAAGACGGAATTTTTACATATTATAACCCCTATGAAAAGCCGTTTTCATTTGAGGGATTCCCATGGTATACACATAACGGCAACAAAATCTACCGTCTGCCTATTGAACATAAAGAGCTTTATACACGCCAACAGGACGGACTTTCAAATCATAGCGCAGGCGGAGTGTTAAGGTTTAAAACAAATTCCGAAAAGCTTTCTATAAAAGCGTCATTTGAAGGAATTTCCCGTTTTCCGCATATGCAGCTGACCGGCTCGGCGGGGTTTGACGTGTATAAAAAAGAAGGGGACACCTGGCGTTTTATTGCAAATCTTTTCCCTAACACGCTAACAGATAATTATACCGATAAACAGTGTAACATTCAGTCAGGCGGACAGATGTGTGAATATATCATTTATATGCCCGTATATTCAATTGTTGAAAAATGCGCCGTTGGTGTGGAAACGGGTGCCGAAATTCTGCCGCCGAATCCACATAAGATAGAAAAACCGGTGCTTTTCTACGGCTCATCCATAACGCAGGGCGCTTGCTCAAGCCGCCCGGGCACCTCATATACAGCAAGGCTTACAAGGGCGGTTGATGCCGAACTTATAAACCTTGGCTTCAGCGGAAACGCACTTGGTGAATCGTATATGGCGGAGTTTATTGCATCGCTTGATTTAAGCGTGTTTGTACTGGATTATGACTGGAACGCGCCAACTCCTGAACATCTTGAAAATACTCACAAACCGTTTTTTGATATATTCAGGAAAAAACATCCGGATACTCCCGTAATTATTATAAGTGCGCCGTATGTAAATGCCGCAAAAAAAGAGGAAATTATGTACCGCCGCGATATAATTAAAGCCACATACGATGCGGCAGTAGCATCAGGTGATAAAAACGTGTATTTTGTTGATGGCACAACGTTTTTTGAAGGTGCCGAAATCTCGGATTTCAGCGTGGATTTATCCCACCCGAACGACTATGGCTTTGCCCTTATGACAGAAAAAATACTTCCGGTACTGGAAAAAGCATTAGAAAAATGATAACTAAAACCGTTCGCCAATTGGCGAGGGCTTTTTTATATCTTCGGTACGGATTTTGCTACTGTAGCCACAAGCACATATTTTGCACCGGCTTTTTTAAGTATTCGTGAAACTTCGTTTGCCGTAGAGCCGGTTGTAAAAACATCGTCAATAAGAAGAATATTTTTACCCTTAACAGCATCAGGGTTTACTATTTTATATACGCCCCGCACATTTTGAACTCTTTGCCGTGCACGAAGTGTATGTTGAGGCAGGTTGCTTTTTATTTTGAGAACGACTTTATTTACATACGGAATACCAAGCTTTGCTGTTACTGCTTTTCCGATAACCTCCGTGTGGTCAAACCCGCGGCGGCGATATCGCTTCTTGTCGGGCGGTACGCAAAGGAGCATATCAAAGCTATCAGCTTTTGCACCCGATTTTTCAAATGCGTACGATATAAATTCCGCAAGAGTATTTGTCATATAGGTTTCGCCGTAAAATTTAAATCGGTGGATAGATTTTCGCATTTGGTCCGTATATCGCGTGGCGGATACAGCACCGTCAAAATACCTTTTTGCCGCGCGGCAGGTGTAGCACACCGGGCGCTCATTTTCTGTCATAATGCCCGAGCATTTACTGCAACAGATTATGCGAAACAAATATTCCTTTTTACAATTATCACAACAAAAACAATCTGTATTTTCATTAATAATTTTTCCGCAAAGTATGCATTTAGGCGGAAACAACCAGTCAAGAAATTTATTAAATAACATTATTTTCACCTGAAAGAAGATTTTTAAGTCCGCTGTAGCGCTCTGCCTGATAGTTGTTGTCGGTCATAAACTGAATTATATCCTCACGCCCTACAAGAACAACAAGGCGTTTTGCTCTTGTTACTGCGGTATAGAACAGGTTTCTGCTCATCAGGTTTTTGTGCGCGGGGAACACCGGCATAATTACGGCGGTAAACTCGCTGCCCTGGCTTTTATGCACGGTTATTGCATATGCAAGCTCAATATCGTCAATCAGTTCAATCGGGTATTCCACCTTTTTCTCGCCATCAAAAAGAATGTCAATAATTCCGCTTTTGGTATCAATATGTTCAACAATCCCCATATCGCC
>JAZRHB010000026.1:0-8026 GCA_045644605.1 Clostridia bacterium | reverse complement strand
CAGCTATTATTGCAATGCTTGCATCCTTTGTTGCTCCGTTCGTAACATTCCTTGCTACAATTCCTAACTGCGTAATGGGCGGTGTTTGTATCTCCCTTTACGGCTTTATTGCAGTATCAGGTCTTAAAATGATTCAGCAGGTTGACTTAGGCCAGAATAAAAACCTGTTTGTTGTGGCAGTAATACTTATTACAGGTATCGGCGGCCTTACACTTACATTCGGTAAAGTTACAATCACATCTATTGCATGTGCACTTATTCTTGGTATCCTTACCAATGTTCTCGTTTCCAAAGCTAAGGAGGACTAAGTTTTTACTATGGATAAAGTAACAGTATTTGACCATCCTCTTATTCAGCATAAAACTACTATTCTTCGTCAGACAAGCACTACAAACAAAGAGTTTCGTGAGCTTGTTGAAGAAATCACAATGCTGATGTGTTATGAATCCCTTCGTGATTTACCGCTTGAGGATGTTGAAATTGAAACACCACTTACAAAAACAACCCAGAAAATGATAAAAGGCAAAAAGATGGCTGTTGTACCGATTCTTCGTGCAGGTCTTGGTATGGTAAACGGTATGCTTAATCTTGTTCCTTCCGCAAAAGTAGGACATATAGGTATGTACCGTGACGAGGAAACAATGGAGCCACACGAATATTACTGCAAACTGCCGCCGGATATCGACAAACGACTTATCGTTGTTGTTGACCCGATGCTTGCAACAGGCGGTTCCGCTATCGATGCAGTGGGTCAGATTAAATCCTATGGCGGAAAACAGATTAAATTCCTTTGCCTTATTGCCGCTCCCGAAGGAATAAAAGCTCTTTCCGAGGCACATCCCGATGTTGAAATCTACTGTGCTAATGTAGACGAATGTCTTAACGAAAAGTGCTATATTGTTCCCGGTCTCGGCGATGCAGGCGACAGAATTTTCGGAACAAAATGATATTATAAAAACCACCCGAAAGGGTGGTTTTTATTTACTATTTTCTGTCTTCTCCACCGGGGCCGTCTCTTCTGTCGGATTCATCGGCAGGACGGGCAATCCCCGTTGAGATCCATTTATTGTCTGTTGCCGTTTTCTTCGTATCCTGTTTCTTTTTATCGTCCATAATACCACCTCATAATTAGTATAACTGTTTACAGGTGATATTATAAGCACTATATTTATCCATCAAGAAGCTCCGGATATTTTTTTGTAAGCATATACTGCACATACACATTATCAAAATCATCTGCTTTTGACATCTTTTTGATTTTGCCAAAACAATGTATGTACATAAAAATTACAAATCCGTAAAGAAGCAGGGTTGACCATGTTGTTCCTATTGTGCACAGTGAGTTGTAAATACCGTGTGCCAACGTAGGAATGATAAGACAAAGTGCTATTTCTTTTTTTGCACTGAACGGCGGCAGATTTGAATTTATTATCCCCTCCGTTTTAAGGTCTTTTTCCGTTATTGCCGCCTTGTCTGTAATATGCCACATACTGTAGTGGTATCCCATCATAACGGCAAAAAACATATGTCCCGGTATGGAAAGCACCGCTCTCATAATTCCGGTATCAAGTCCATATTCAAACACATAGAAAACATTTTCAAATGCCGCAAAGCCAAGCGATACAAACACCGCGTATATAAGTCCGTCAAAAAGACTGTCAAATTCCCTGTTTTTACGCGTTAACCATATAAGAACAAGTAGTTTAAGCCCTTCTTCCACCAATGCAACACCAATAGTATTATCGACAAATATGTACATATACGCTTCGCTGTTATAAAACGATGGTCCTTCCTGCACTAATATCGAGGTTTCGGGCAAAAACATTCCCTCTATAAAAACGCCAAGAATCCCTTCAATTGTTGCCGCAGGATAACAAATCAGCACCCCAACGAAAAACAACTTCAGAAGCAATCCAACCGGTTCTTTTTCTACCCTGTCTTTTATAAAAACATATGTGCAAAGTACAATTGCCGGAAAGAGGGCAACCGCCATTAAAATATATTCATTCATTTTCATCACCCGTTTGCTTACTAAAATCCCTGCATACTATAATAAAATATATCACAATAATGTGAAAAAGGCAATATATGTTATATTGCCTGATTTTGCATATTTATTTTTTCTTCTTTAATGAGATTATATGCAATAAGCTTATCGGTATCAAGATTTTCTTTATACATATCAACTGCATTGATTGTGGTGTTATTGTATGTGGTATAATAATATATTCCTTTATCTGTATTACAACAGGAAGAATAATTCGTTATTTCATATCCCTCTCCCACTTTTGCGCAGCCTTTTTGCTGATATACCGAATAGAGTATATGGAAAAACTGACCCACCTTTTCCGTTTCGCTTTTGCCATATATGGAATTTAGTTTTGTAAAAGAGGCGCGCACAAATCTTGACATTGACGACAAATCACCGGGAAGTCCTATTCCGCCCATTCCCCTGCTATAGACTTTTAATTTTAGCTTATCAGAAAACTTATTTTCAGGCTCATCGGACGATATGTGCATATAGTTTGACAGATTAATCATCTGCATATCAAACGACGGGTTATTTGTAAGCACGCCAACCGTATTTTCATATGCTTTTATTCCTTCCTTTGTCTGTTCAAGAGTTATACTTTTTTCCTTATCTGAAATTATCCAGTGAAGCGGTGTCAGCGGCATTTTTTCATTAAAGCTTTCATCAGTTATATTTATATTTTGTATCAGTCCCTCCGCATCGGTCACTGTTTTGCACTGACACAAAATCCACGGGATAAGTTCGAATGATGCTATATTTTCTTTTGCACCGTCTTTTGACATATATGCGGCATTTTCGGGGAAATTAAGCCCTGCCATACCAAGACCCGATTCGTTTACCGCATCGAAATAAAGCGGGTAATTATCCATTGGAAGTGCCATACCGATTATTGCAGGATGATATTTGATTTCCGCTCCGTTTCTGAAAACAAATTTATAGTTTCGTGGCGTGATTGTTATTTTCTCTCCAAAGCTATGTTCATAGTCAAGGTTCCTGCCGAAATAATGATTTCCGTTTGTTACAGATATTGCTGTACACATTTGCATCACTCCTGATTGTAGTATGCACAGTTTTCAAGAACGAATACACAACGCAAGGGCGCAAGAAAAAGATGCAGAACGGATAAACTGAATCCCGAAGCTGTACATAGGTACTGCGAGAGGTGAAGTTTGTCCGTAGCATAAAGCGATAAGATAAAAAGGAGTTGACTGTGTCAACTCCTTTCATTATTATATCACATAAATATATTAATTGATGTTCGTTTTATTTAACTTCGCTTTATGCGTTCGGCGCTTTTTATTGCGACCGTTAATTTATCTTCACAGTTTCCCAGAGGGTATTGATATAATCAAGCATTTCTTTGCTTAAGTTATGATATGCGTTTTTATCAAATTCCTGCGCAAAGTTTTCAGCTTTGCCGTAAAGAACATCCATTGTTTCCTGTCCCATATTTTCAATGTAATCTGCATTTTCATATACAAGACGGTTTGGTGATGCGTAGTAGGTATATTCTGCGTTTGCAACTGCCGGCTGCTCAGAAAGCATATAGTTTATGAATATTTCTGCAAGGTCTTTGTTCTGGCAGCAGGTCGGAATACACATCGCATCTATATAATAATTTGTGCGTTCCGGATAGTAGAACTGAAGGTCTACATCATCCGCCTGAGCATCTTTCATTGTAAAGTAGTCACCTGCATAGTATGCACCGATTGCCGCTTCGCCGGATTCCATCATATTATAGATTTCGTCCATTACATAGCTGTATACAAGCGGGCTTTGTTTCATAAGCTCGTTATGCGCACTGTCCCAAACGCTCTTGTCTTCAGAGTTTACGTCAAGGCCAAGTTTGTACATTGCCATCCCGAATGCATCTCTTGAGTTATTGAACTGAAGGATTTTATCATCATATTTGGGATTCCATAGCAAATCCCAGCCACCAACATCTTCCGCTGCAACCTCGTTTGCGTTGTATATAACACCGATTATGCCATAAGCATACGGTACTGTATACTGACCATTTGGGTCATAATAAAGGGATTTAAAATCTTCATCAATATACTGATAATTAGGGATATTATCAAAATTAAGTGGCATAAGCAGGTTTTCCGATGCCATACGTGCTATCATATAGTCTGACGGAACAATAACGTCGTAGCTTACTGCACCGCTTGAAATTTTATTATACATATCTTCGTTTGAAGCAAATGTTGTATAATTTACTTTCACAGTAGTGCCGTAGGTTTCTTTATACCATTTTTCAAATTCACGTACTGTATCAAAGCTGCCTTCACTACCGTCGGAGATATATTCTCCCCAGTTATACACGTTAAGTGTAAGAGCAGAGTTGTTACATCCTGTAAGTCCAAGGCTGCAAATGAGAACAAATACAATTAAAAGCGCCATAAGTTTTTTTGTCATTTTTTAGCTCCCCCTTTAAGTTGTTTTCTTTTTTCGCGTAGTTCGCGGCTTTCTTTATTATCAATAATATTGTTCAACAGAAGAAGTGCCATTGTAACAAAGAAAATTATTGTTGCAAGAGCATACATTTTTGGTGTTACCGTTTTCTTTGTCATTCCGTAGATACGGATTGGCAGTGTCTGAAAATCGTTACCCGAGGTGAAATAGCTGATTACAAAATCGTCAAGCGACAGTGTAAACGCCATAATTGCACCTGTTATTATGCCCGGCATAATTTCCGGCAGCGTTACTTTGAAAAATGCACGGATTGGTGTGCATCCCAAATCCTGCGCTGCTTCAACAAGTGAATAATCCATTTGCTGAAGTTTTGGAAGTACCTGAAAAATCACATACGGCAGACAGAACGTTACATGCGCTATAAGGATTGTCCAGAAATTAAGGCTTGTTGCCATTCCGAACAGTCTGCCCACAAACACAAACACAAGCATCATTGAAATACCTGTGATTATATCCGGATTTATCATTGGAATGTTTGTTACCGTATTGAAAATGCTTTTATACCAGTTTCTGCGCACACGGTATATACCGAATGCCGCCGCCGTTCCCATTACTGTAGAAACCACCGTTGCCGCAAGTGCCAGAACCACCGTATTTTTCAGCGATTCAAGTGTATCCTGGTCATTAAACAGTTCCGCATACCATTTAAATGAAAAGCTTGAAAATACCGATAAGCTTTTTGCTTCATTGAACGAAAATATCAAAAGCACGACAATGGGAGCAAAAAGAAACACAAATATAATTCCTGTATATATTTTTGATGAAAGTTTCATTTTACTCACCCCCGTACGTTTTAGACGTAAAATATTTTACAACGCCCATACATACAAGCAGAATTACCATAAGAATAAAGGCAATTGCCGCCGCAAAATGCAGGTTGTTTGCAATGTACTGTCCTTCAATGGCATCACCAATAAGGAAAAACTTTCCGTTACCGAGTTTCTGCGATATATAGAAAGTACTTATTGATGGGATAAGCACCATTGTAATGCCCGAAATTACGCCCGGAAGGCTAAGCGGGAAAATTACCCTGCGTAGCACACCAAAACCGTTACAGCCGAGGTCACGCGCCGCTTCAATCAGCTTAGTATCCATTTTTGCCATTATTGAATAAATTGGCAAAATCATATACGGGAAATAGTCGTACACCATACCGATGATAACTGCGGTTTCCGTACCTATAATGTGAATCGGCTGGATACCGAAAAATCCGAGAATGTTATTGATTATACCTGTATCCTGCAGAATTGTCATCCATGCATATGTACGGATAAGGAAGTTCATCCACATTGGAATCATTATAAGTGTCACAAGAGTTTTTTGTGTTGTTTCTTTTGCACGCGCCATAATATATGCCATGGGATAGCCCATAAGAAGACATATGAGTGTGGAAATTACCGCAAGCTTAAGTGAACGGCCGAAAATAACAAGATATGTGCGTACTTCCTGAATCGTGCCGTCTTCCGCCTGGATATTACTTGTAGCTGTGAAAAACCGGGTGATGTTTTCCGTTGTAAAACGAAACGCCTCGTCTGTAAAGGCATAGTATGCAACGAAAATGAGCGGTACAATTATAAACAGCACCGACCACAAAGAGTACGGAGCAAGCGGAAGAAAGGCTCCACCTTTTTTATGTTTATTCATAGCCTACTCTTCACCCCCTGCATCCGCAAGCTCGTCAAGTTCATTTGAATATGACGAATAGTCGCCAAACATGCCGGAGTATTTGGATTTTTTCATTATATGAATTGCATCGGGGTCAAGAGATATACCGATGTGTTCATCTACATTTACGGAATCAGTTGTCTGTATCATCCATTTGAAACCGCCGATATCAACAATAATTTCGTTATGTACCCCCATAAAGGTTACCTGAGTAACTGTGCCTGAAAGCATACCTTTTTCGGGAGCAACAATATCAACGTCTTCCGGACGCACAACAACGTCAACCGGTTCGTTTGCGGCAAAACCTTTATCAAGACATTCAAATGTATGTCCCGAAAAGCTTACCTTATAGTTTTCAAGCATAACGCCGTCAATTATATTACTTTCGCCTATAAAATCGGCAACAAAAGCATTATCCGGTTCGTTATATATATCTGCAGGAGTACCAATCTGCTGAATTTTACCTTCGTTAAGAACAACAATTGTATCGGACATACTGAGGGCTTCTTCCTGGTCGTGTGTAACGAAAACAAAGGTAATTCCCGTAGACTGCTGAATTTTCTTAAGTTCCTGTTGCATATCTTTACGCAGTTTGAGGTCAAGTGCGCCAAGAGGTTCATCAAGAAGAAGAACACGCGGATGACTGATAAGTGCGCGAGCAATTGCAACACGCTGCTGCTGACCGCCCGACAGACTTGTTACGCTACGGTTTGCAAAATTGCCAAGCATAACAAGCTCCAGCATTTCATTTACTTTTTTATTTATTTCATCCTTCGGCACTTTACGTTCACGAAGTGGAAACGCAACGTTTTCAAATACGTTAAGGTGCGGAAAAAGAGCATATTTCTGGAACACTGTATTTACGTGACGTTTATGCGGGGGCACGTCGTTAATACGCTCGCCGAGGAAAAGAATATCGCCCTGGTCGGGGTGTTCAAATCCGCCTATCATACGAAGAAGTGTTGTTTTACCGCAACCCGAAGGACCAAGAAGTGTAATAAACTCGTTATCATTTATGTAAAGGCTGATGTCGTTAAGGACACCTTCCCCGTCAAATGCTTTGGATATGTTTTTAAGTTCAATAATCTTTTTCATATCTTTGTCCCCCAAACAAAAAAGCGATATACTGCCAGCTGCAGCATACCGCTTGTAAAAACGAACAGAAAACGCCTTTTATACAAAGGACTCATTCGTATCTCAATGGGTTTGAGAGTTTATATAGCAAAGATTACTTTTACCACTCTTATTGACCATTTCACAAGTTATATGCCACAGGCACCGGTTTATAGTAACCAACTTATAAAACTTGAGCTTTTAACTCAATCAACAAGGCAACAGAAGTTGCCAACCGCAAAATGCAGTTTTCGGCATTTGACCCGGCTGTCCGTATGGCCTTAGCCGACGGTCGTCGGCGGTCATTATCTTGCTTCGGAAAACTCTTTCCGATTGAGATCTTATTTAGTATAACACGATTTGACGATTTTGTCAATAATTTTTATGCCTAAAATGAACAAACAAAAAGAAGATACTTGAAATGCGCATCCTCTTTTTTCTGGAGGAGATGAATGATAAAGATATTTTAATTTTAGCTAAATTTTGCAACAAGTTGCAAAGCAAAATTATTGCTCCGCAATAGCTAAATTGTTTCTGGCGAAACAGCTAAATTAAATTCGCTTTTTAGCTGACCGAAGGTCAATTTAGCTACGAAGTAATTTAGCGTGCATTAGCACATTTAGCTCGCGTCAGCGAATTTAGCTGAAAAAAAGACATTATTCTTTGTCGAATAATGTCTTTTTTTCTGGAGGCGCCACCCAGATTTGAACTGGGGATAAGGGTGTTGCAGACCCGTGCCTT
>JAZRHB010000025.1:0-13267 GCA_045644605.1 Clostridia bacterium | reverse complement strand
AATACTGTCTATTATTGCAAGCCCTTCTTTCATAACATCGCTTATTTCGGGGATTACATCCGCCGCCATATCGCCCGTCATTTCATCAAGGGTATCGTCAAGATGGCGAAGTGCATTTGCCACTTTTATTCCGTCTCCTATGTAGCAGATGTCAATTCCGCTTGAATGGCATCCGAATGCAAGAAGGTCAGATCTTAAAAGCGCACTCTTGCTTATTTCGTAGTTATGGGTTTCTTCACATATATAACATTCAACCGACAGAATGTAGTTGCCGTTTTTTCCTTTTTTGATGCGCGCAAAGCTTTTGTTGCACACATCGCAAATTGATGCAAGGTTATAATTTATTTCAAACGGTGTGAATTCCGTTATTATATTTTCGTTACAAACGGGGCATTTTGCGCCGAGTGTTCTGTTTACAGCCAGTATCAAGTAAAATCCTCCAATGTAAGTTTATTTTCTCTTGCATAATAAAACAAATATTGCTGTGCAAGTCCGCAATATTTGCCAAAAAGCTTTTCCCCCGCTTCGGCTATTGTTTTTACTCCATCGCAGTGCGTCGGATAAAGCGCTGTCATTGCTTTTTTTATCCATGTATCAACAGGAAAAACGTCAAACCTGCCGCATCCGAAAAGGAGTATGCAGTCAGCAACCTTGTTTCCTATTCCTTTAACTTCAAGAAGCATATTTCTTGCGGTTACTATGTCCTCTTTTTCAAGGGCGGCAAAATCAAGGGCACCCTCATTTGCTTTTTTTACCGCATCCACAATATACTTTGCACGAAACCCCGATTTTATGGGTGCAAGGTCGCCCTCCTCTATACCGCACAAATCCTGATATGACGGAAATGTGTAATATACCTTGCCGTCCATATATATTTTTTTGCCGTAAAGGCGGCAAAGCTCTTCCACAATCTGTTTTATACGCGGAATATTGTTGCTTGCCGAGATGATAAACGATACAATCGTTTCCCACGTATCCTGACGAAGAATACGTATACCGCTGCCACACTCGGTTGCAAGACGCATGGTATCATCAACGGCAAGAGATGTCCTTATCCCGTCATAATCGCGTTCAATATCAAAATATTTTGACCATATTAAATTAAATTCTTGCAAATTCGTGTTATATAGTGTAAAATTATTATTAGTATATGAAACTTTTATAACGCGACCATGAGCCACACCCGTAAACGACCCGTCGTCATTTTTGTTCCAGCGGAAGCACTGACCGCAATCGAATGTGTGCACAGGATTGAAAGAATTTAAGTTTTCCAAAGTATACTGCATTATATCACCATAATAATTTTAACAAAAAAAATTCATTATTACAATAGTAAAATAAAATTTATTTGTTTGAGGGATACATATGCAAGAAAGTATTTATACAATACCTGTTACAGACGCCTTTATGCAAACTGAAAAATGTCCGTTTTGTTATATTGAAGATAAGCTTGAAACCGAGGCGGTTGAATATGCGCTCGGTCCGTCCATGATGGAACCCGACTGCCGCCAGATAAGCAACAGAACCGGATATTGCAGGCATCATTTGAAAGCCATGTATGATAAAAATGAACGCTTAAGTATGGCTCTTATGCTTTCAACCCACCTTATCTTTATGAAAGGTGCGCTTGAAAAAGCAAAAATAGAAGGCGGCGGTCTTTTTTCAAAAGCTAAAGACGATATTTCTGCAATAGAGGCGTGCACATCGTCCTGCGTTATCTGCGAAAAGGTTGAAAAAGCTATGGACAGGTATATAAGCAATTTCTGCCATACCTATGGTAAAGACAAGGAGTTTCGCAGTATTGTTAAAAAATCCAAACCCATCTGCCCGCATCACAGTATTATGGTTGTAAAAAATGCTCCTGCAACCGCAGGCGAGCTTAAAAAATATATCCTTTCCCGACTTGGCGAGGCGATGGATAAAAATATAGAAGATATACAAGGGTTTATTGATATGTTTGACCACAGAAATTTCGGAAAAGAGCAGACCGCCGATGTAAAAGAAGCCCTTAAAAACCTGACGGGATTTTTAAGAGGCAGTGTAGAAAACTACTGATTTGAGGTAACGATATGATTTTACAGGAAATTATTGATAAAATAGAAAGCTTTGCCCCTCTTGAAATGGCGTGCGAGGGCGATAATCCCGGTCTTATGTTCGGCAAAAAAGATAAGGAGATAGAGAGGGTACTTGTTGCACTTGATGTTGACCTTGGTGTTATAAAAGAAGCAAAAGAAAAAGGCGCTGACCTTATTTTAACGCACCACCCCCTTATGTTTGACCCGATAAGACAGATTAATGAAACCACTCCCGCAGGGCGCTGCATTCTTGAGCTTGCAGAAGCGGGTATTGCACTTTACAGTGCACATACAAATCTTGACAGTGCAAAAGGCGGTCTTAACGATATTTTCGCCTATAAGCTCGGCATTTCGGACACAAAACCGATTGAGGTAACATATACTGACGAAAACGGCAAAACCTATGGTATAGGCAGAGTCGGTACTATTGAAAATGAAATGTCTCTTGCCGAATTTGCGGCGTTTGTATGCAAAGCATTTGACCTGCCGTCAACCAATTATGTTGGCAACGGAAATGCAAAAATAAAAACAGTTGCAGTTTGCAGCGGAAGCGGCGGAAGTCTTCTTTCAGACGTTTCAGCAGACGTATATGTTACGGGCGATATTAAATATTCAGGTGCAAGAAATGCGGCAGACATCGGGCAAAATCTTGTTATTGCAGGACACTATGAAACCGAAATATGCGCTATGCAGGTGTTTAAAGATATTCTCTCCGATTTGCCTGTTAATGTTGTTTTTTCAAAAGCTAACAAAAATGTATTTAACTATATAGAAGGTTGATATATATGGAAAAGAAAGACCCACGCGCAGGACACAGAAAACGCCTTCGCGACAGATATATGGCGACGGGATTTGACGGATTTGCACCGCACGAAGTGCTTGAGCTTGTGCTTCAGGCGGCAATTCCCCGTCAGGATACGAAAAAAATTGCATATGAGCTTATTGATACATTCGGAAACATAAACAATGTTTTCAATGCATCGGTAAAAGAGCTTGCCGCCTGCAAAGGTATTGGCGAGGGCAGTGCCGTATGGCTTCATCTTATTATGGATACGGTGCGATACTGCGATAAAGAGAAAATCAAGAAAACAAAAACTCTTCGCTCGTCAAGTGAATTCGGCGAATATGTCATTCCCCTTTTATCTCATTTGCCGGACGAAACCTTTTATGCAATTGCGCTTGATGCATCGTGTAATATTGTGTGCTGCGAAAATATGGGCAAGGGAAATAGCGCCGAAGTTCTTGTGAACTTACGTCTGCTTGCAACTCTTGCAATAAAAAATAACGCACCGGCAGTTGTGCTTGCGCATAATCATCCGTCGGGAATTCTTGAAGCGTCTTTTGAGGATATTGAGTTTACCAGAAAAGTAAAGGATACTTTATCAAAGCTTGGCATTATGCTTCTTGACCATATTATAGTATCGGAGGGCGAGTACCTGAGCCTTGCCTCAAAAGGATTCCTCTAAATGACTTATTTAAGCAGGTGATTTTTTGTATTATATATATGCCGCGGCGGCAGCTCTTCTGACCGCATTTGACCTTATAGTAAAACACATTGCAAACACGGTAAAACCGTCGTTTCCCGTAATTGACGGTGTGTTTCATATTACATATGCCGAAAACACAGGTGCGGCGTTCAGTATGTTTGCATCTTTTCCGCAGTTTACAATAGTTCTTTCCTGCGTGCTTATACTTGCGCTTATCGGATATATAATATATTCAAAACCAAAAAAACATATTGAGCTTATCGCATTTACGCTTATGATTTCGGGCGCAATCGGTAATATCATCAACCGATTTACACTTGGTTATGTGGTGGATTTTTTTGATTTCCGCCTGATAAATTTTGCAATATTCAATACCGCAGATGTATTTATAGTTGTGGGAGCGTGTCTTTTTATACTATCCACATTCCTATTCTCAGGCAAGAAAGGTTAAAAATATGAAAATAGCAGTAACTGAAGCCGCCATCGGCGAAAGAGTGGATAAATTTTTATCCGCCGAAACTGAATATACACGCTCATATATTGCAAAGCTTGCGGACGAGGGGTTTTTATGTGTAAACGGCAATCCTACCAAAGTAAACTACAAACTCCGCGAGGGTGACGAAATTGAACTTTTAGTCCCCGACCTTCAGCCTTATGAGGTGACGGAGGAAGAAATTCCGCTTGATATTGTGTACGAGGACGAGCATATCCTTGCCGTAAACAAACCGCAGGGTATGGTTGTGCATCCCGCCGCAGGAAACTACAGCGGTACACTTGTAAATGCGCTTATGCATCATTGCAAGGGCAACCTTTCGGGGATAAACGGCGTTGCCCGTCCCGGCATTGTACACCGCATTGATAAAGATACAAGCGGTGTTCTTCTTGTGGCAAAAACAAACAGTGCACATCTTCACCTTGCCGAGCAGATAAAGGTGCACAGCGTTACAAGAAAATATGTTGCGCTCGTTCACGGACATATTAAAGAATCCGAAGGCACGATTGATGCGCCCATCGGCAGAAACCCGAAAGACCGCAAGAAAATGTGCGTAACTCATTCAAACAGTAAAAATGCGGTTACTCATTACAGAGTTCTTGAAGAATTCAAAGGCTACAGCCTTGTGGAATGCCGCCTTGAAACGGGACGCACACATCAGATACGTGTGCATATGAGCCATATCGGTCATCCCGTTGCCGCAGACCCTGTATATGGTCCGAAAAAGGATGCTTTGGGTAAAAACGGTCAGCTTCTTCACGCAAAAATGATTGGGTTTATTCATCCCGCGACAAGCGAATATATGGAGCTTTCCACTCCTCTTCCGAAAGAATTTTTGGATATTTTAGACAAATTTCATAAAATGGGAAATATTCTATAGACAAATGTCTTATTATAGTATATAATATATATAGTCTTTAAATTGGTACAGAGATGCCGGTAAGATTGTCTATGGAAAAATAATGGGATTATTATGCCGCTTATCTCTTAAAGATGGGCGGTTTTTTTAATGTTTGGGAGGTGCTTTTATGAAAATTTTTGTATCAAAAAGACAGCTTATGGACAGCGCCGCTGTTTCAAGAGCAATTACCCGTATGGCATTTGAAATTATAGAAAAAAACAAGGGTACGGAGGGGCTGTATCTTGTTGGTGTTCAGCGCCGCGGTGTTATATTGGCAAAACGAATTGCCGAAAAAATCCGTGAAATTGAAGGCGCAGAAATTGAAATGGGTGTACTTGACATCACTTTCTACCGCGACGACCTCAGTATGCTTTCCGAGCATCCTACCCTTTCCGATACAAACATAAGTTTTCCTGTAGAAGACAGCAAAATCGTACTTATCGACGATGTGCTTTACACAGGAAGAACTGTTCGTGCGGCAATTGACGCTATTATGGAGCTTGGCCGTCCGAAAAATATTCAGCTTGCAATTCTTGTTGACAGAGGACACAGGGAACTGCCTATCCGCGCAGATTATGTGGGTAAAAACGTTCCTACCTCTGCTGATGAGATTATAGCCGTAAATCTTACCGAAATGGATGGTATGGACAATATTGAAATAGGAGTGATTGAGAAATGAACTGGACAAGAAAAGACCTTCTCGGCCTTAAAGATGTAACAGCCGAAGAAATTCAGTATATTCTTGACAATGCCGCAACAATGAAACACATTCTGTCGCAGAACGTTAAAAAAGTTCCGCATCTTCGCGGAAAATCGGTTATCACACTTTTCTACGAAAACAGCACAAGAACAAGAATGTCGTTTGAGCTTGCCGGTAAATATTTAAGTGCGGATACTGCAAACATTACCGCATCCGGAAGTAGCGTTGCAAAAGGCGAAAACCTTCTTGATACAGGAAGAACACTTGACGTTATGGGATGCGACGTTATTGTAATGCGCCACAACTGTTCCGGCGCACCTCATCTTCTTTCACAGCACGTTAACGCGTCTGTAATAAACGCAGGCGACGGTATGAACGAACATCCGACACAGGCGCTTCTTGATATGTTCACAATGGTAGAGAAAAAAGGCAGTCTTAAAGGACTTAAGGTTGCAATCCTCGGCGACGTGTATCATTCCCGTGTTGCAAGAAGTAACTTCTACGGACTTAACACAATGGGCGCAAAGGTTTATGTTGCCTCCCCTGCCACACTCCTTCCTAAAAATGTGGAGGATCTTGGCGTAACGGTTTGCAAAACGGTTGAAGAAGCAATTAAAGATGCTGACGTTGTTATGAACCTTCGTATGCAGCTTGAACGTCAGAAAAGCGGTCTTTTCCCAAGTGTAGCTGAATATGCAAAATATTACGGTCTTAACGAGGACAAGCTTGCCCTTGCCAAACCCGACGCACTTATTATGCATCCGGGTCCGGTTAACCGCGGTGTTGAAATAACAAGCGGCATTGCTGACCACGAACGCAGCGTTATTGATGAGCAGGTAACAAACGGTGTTGCAATCCGTATGGCTCTGCTGTACATATTTGCAAACAGGAGGAACGAAGAATGAAAAAGATTATCAGAAACGGTCTTGTAATTGACCCTGCAAATAAAATAAACGAAATAAAAGACATTTATATTGACGGCGGCAAAATTTCAAAACCCTTTGATGAAAATGATGCCGAAATTATTGATGCAAAAGGCTGTATTGTTGCACCGGGTCTTGTTGATATGCACGTTCATTTAAGAGAGCCGGGCTTTGAATATAAGGAAACAATTGCAACGGGAACGCTGGCTGCGGCAAAAGGCGGATTTACGTCCGTTGCCTGTATGCCGAACACAAACCCCGTAACCGATAATGCGGCTGTTGTTACATTCATCAAAGACAAAGCCGAAAAAGAAGGAGCCATTAATGTATATCCCATTGGCGCAATCACAAAAGAACAAAAGGGTGAAGAGCTTTCCGAAATTGGTGAACTCAAAGCCGCAGGTGCGGTTGCCATTTCCGATGACGGACGTCCCGTTTCAAGTGCCGGTATGATGAGAAAAGTTCTTATCTATTCATCCGGATTTGATATGCCGGTAATTTCACACTGCGAGGTAATGTCACTTGTTGACGGCGGCGTAATGAACGAAGGATATTATTCAACATATCTCGGACTTCGCGGAATTCCCGATGCGGCAGAAGAGGTTATGGTGTCCCGTGATGTAATTCTTTCCGAAGAAACAGGCGTACCGGTACACATTGCACATATAAGCACAAAAGGTTCTGCCGAAATCATCCGTCAGGCAAAGAAGCGCGGTGTTAAAGTAACCTGCGAAACCTGTCCGCATTATTTCTCTCTTACAGATGCGGCAGTTGTGGGATATAACACAAACGCAAAAATGAACCCTCCTCTTCGTACAGATGAGGATGTTGCTGCCATAAAAGCGGCTATAAAAGACGGTACGGTAGATGCAATTGCAACCGACCACGCACCGCATCATATAGACGAAAAACAGGTAGAGTTTGACTATGCGGCAAACGGAATTGTAGGTCTTGAAACTGCACTTTCACTCGGTATAAGCTACCTTGTAAACAAAGGCGTAATCACAATGCCGGAGCTTATTGAAAAGCTTTCCGCAGCTCCTGCAAAAATTTTAAACATCCCTGCAGGCACACTTTCCGAAGGTGCACCGGCTGACGTGGTTATCTTTGATGCCGATGCGAAAAGAACTGTTAAAGTAGCTGAATTTGCATCAAAATCCAAAAACTCACCGTATGACGGATATGAGCTTTCAGGCGACGTTATTTATACAATAGTGGGCGGTAAAATTGCTCACAAAAAAGCATAAGGAGTAAGATTATGGATAAGCTTATTGAAAAGATTATAGAAAAAAATAACCCGACCGTTGCAGGTCTTGACCCGAAGCTTGAATATGTTCCGTCATATATTATTGACAAAGCATTTGAGAAGCACGGCAAAAACCTTAAAGGTGCGGCAGCGGCAATCCTTGAATTTAATAAAGGTCTTATTGACAGCTTTGCCGATATCGTGCCTGCAGTAAAACCGCAGTCCGCATACTACGAAATGTACGGCAGCGCGGGTGTTATGGCACTTGAAGAAACTATAAAATATGCAAAATCAAAAGGACTTTACGTTATTCTTGATGTAAAACGTAATGATATAGGAACAACCGCAAGCGCATATTCCTGCGCATATCTCGGACAAACCGATATTTGCGGTGAAAAGGTTCGTCCGTTCGAGCCCGATTCCGTAACAGTTAACGGATATCTCGGAACTGATGGTATTGCACCGTTTGTAAAAGACTGCAATGAATTTGACAGAGACATTTTTGTGCTTGTAAAAACATCAAACCCGTCATCAGGCGAGCTTCAGGATTTAGAGCTTTCTGACGGCACGGTTTATGAAAAAATGGCAAGCCTTGTAAACGGATGGGGCGAAGGCACAATCGGTAAGTACGGCTACAGCCGTGTCGGCTGCGTTGTTGGCGCTACATATCCCGAGCAGGCACAGATTCTCCGCAAAGTAATGCCAAACGTATTTTTCCTTGTACCCGGCTACGGTGCACAGGGCGGCGGCGGAAAAGATGCTTCATACTCCTTCAACAAAGACGGACTTGGCGCTATAGTAAACTCATCAAGAGGAATTATGTGTGCATACAAAAAAGGCGATTTTGATGAAAAAGACTTTGCCGTTGCGGCACGTCAGGAATGCATTGCAATGCGTGAAGAGCTTAATAAATGGAGGTAAGCCATGAGTCTTGAAGTTATTGGAAGCGTAATTAAAATCTCTGAAATTGCCCCGAACATTTATGATATGCTTATTAAAACCGATATGGCGGACAAATGTAAGCCTGGTCAGTTTGCAAACATTCTTTGCGAGGGCGGAAGCGCACTTCTCCGCAGACCGATTAGCATATGCAATGCAGGCGGCGGTCAGGTGAGAATTATATTTGAAAAAAAGGGTGAAGGCACAAAGCTGCTCTCCGGATATAAAGAGGGACAGAGCATAAATATGCTTATTCCACTCGGGCACGGCTTTGACCTTGGCGATTATAAAAAACCCGTAATTGTAGGCGGCGGAATTGGCGTTCCTCCCCTCCTCTATTTAGCGGAAAGTGTTAAAAATCCAAGCATTTTCCTTGGATTCCGCAGCAAATCAAACATCATCTTAAAAGATGAGTTTGAAAAATGCGGCAATACAGTAATCTCAACTGATGACGGCTCTTTCGGACACAGCGGACTTATTACAGTCCCCTTAAAAGAGCATCTTGAAAACAACGAATGCGACGTTATTATGGCGTGCGGACCTACACCGATGCTTAAAGGAATTGCGGCACTTGCAAAAGAGTTTGGTATTCCGTGTCAGGTTTCAATGGAGCAGAGAATGGCGTGCGGAATTGGTGCGTGCCTTGTATGCGCGTGCAAAACCAAAAACAAGGACGGAGAAAACTTCTCTCACGTTTGTAAGGACGGTCCTGTATTTAATGCTGCGGAGGTGTTTTTTGAATGAAAACTGAAGTAAATATTTGCGGCATAAAGTTTAAAAATCCGGTTGTTACCGCTTCCGGTACATACGGTTTTGGCGACGAATACGGTCAGTTTTATGACATATCCCGTCTTGGTGCGGTTTGCGTAAAAGGTCTTACCCTTGCGAAACGTGATGGTAACATACCTCCCCGAATTGCAGAAACCCCGTCGGGAATTTTAAACAGCGTAGGCCTGCAGAATCCCGGTGTTGATGCGTTTATTTCCGATTATCTTCCACGCCTCATCGACAAAGGCGCAACAGTAATTGCAAATATTTCGGGTAACAGCATTGAGGATTACTGCGAAATGGCTAAACGCCTTGCCGGCACAAAAACTCATATGCTTGAAATGAATATTTCCTGCCCTAACGTAAAACAGGGCGGTATGGCGTTTGGTACAAATCCCGATACAGTATATGAAATCACAAAAGAAGTTAAAAAATATGCATCTCAGCCGCTTATCGTAAAGCTTTCGCCAAACGTAACAGATATTACACAAACGGCAAAAGCTGCAGAAGCAGGCGGTGCGGATGCAATATCTCTTATAAATACTCTTACAGGTATGAAAATTGATATTAACACAAGAAAACCCATACTTTACAATAACATCGGCGGACTTTCGGGTCCTGCGGTTAAACCCGTAGCCGTACGTATGGTATGGCAGTGCCGAAATGCGGTTAGCATACCGATTATCGGTATGGGCGGAATTGCATCGGGCGAGGATGCAATTGAGTTTATGCTTGCAGGCGCTAATGCCGTTGCAGTTGGTACATACAATTTCGTTAACCCCAATGCTTGCATTGACGTTATTAACGGAATTGAAGATTATATGAAAAACCATAACATTGACGATATCAATGATATCGTCGGAAAAGTAATTTTAAACGGATAAGGAGAGAATTAACAATGGCAAACGAAGAAAGAGTAATAACAGTATTAAAAGAGGCACAGGCACTTCTTGAAGGACATTTCCTTCTTACATCAGGCAGACACAGCAACAGATATTTCCAGTGTGCAAAAATTTTCAAAAATGCAAAATACAGTGAAGAGCTTTGCAAAATGCTTGCTGACAGCTATAAAGATGCAGGTATTGACCTTGTTGTAGGACCGGCTATGGGCGCTGTAATTATGGCATATGAAGTAAGCCGTCACCTGGGTGTTGAAAACATCTTCACAGAAAGAGAAGACGGAGTTATGACACTTCGCCGTAACTTTGAAATTCCGGAAGGTGCTAACGTGCTTATCGTTGAAGACGTTATCACAACAGGCGGAAGCGTTAAAGAAGTTATTGAAATTGTTAAAAACGCAGGTGCTAACGTTGCAGGCGTTGGTTGTATCGTAGACAGAACAGGCGGAAAAATTGATTTCGGCACACAGTTCAAATCCGTTATTTCAATTGAAGTTGAATCCTACGAAGCAGATGAATGTCCGCTTTGCAAACAGGGACTTCCGTTTGTAAAACCGGGCAGCAGAAAGATTAAATAATGAACGGACTTACCTCTAAACAGGTTGAAGAGGCGCGCCTTCGCGGCGAGGTTAATATCCAGCAAAAGGAATTTTCCAAGCCTGTTAAAAAAATCATTTTTGATAATATAATAAACTATTTTAATATCCTTACTGTAACTATTTTTCTTATAATAGCTATGACAGGCAGTTTTGAAAACGCCCTCTTTATCGGAGTGGTGTTTTCAAATGCTTTTATGGGTATTGTGCAGGAAATCCGTGCAAAAAGAACGGTTGATAAGCTTTCTATCCTGACCGCCGCAAAAGCTACGGTTATCCGCGACGGCATAAAGCAGACAATTGACGTTGAAGAAATTGTAAAAGGTGATTATATCATCTTTTCTCAAGGGCAGCAGATAAGCGTTGACGCTACCGTAATTTCTTCTGATAATCTTGAAGTAAATGAAGCACTTATCACAGGTGAAGCTGATGCCGTATATAAACGCGGCGGCGATCGTCTTATGTCAGGAAGCTTTGTTACCTCCGGTCAGGCTATTGCTGTTGCAACCGCCGTAGGTATGAACAGCTATGCGGCATCACTTACCGCAAAAGCTAAAAACCACAAGCGCGTACATTCGGAAATTGTTTCGGGGATTGACCGCATCCTTAAAATAATGTCAATTCTTATCGTTCCCGTAGGCATTGCTCTTTTTGTATCCCAGCACTTTAAAGATGTTCTTATAAAAGAAAATATAATAAGTACCGCAGGGGCAATAGTCGGTATGATCCCAAGCGGACTTGTGCTTATAGCCACGGTTACTATGGCAGTGGGCGTAATCCGCTGTGCAATGCGCCGTGTTATTGTAAATGAGCCGCCGGCAATTGAAACTCTTGCAAGGGTGGACACCCTTTGTCTTGATAAAACCGGTACGCTTACCGACGGTAGTTTCCGTGTGGAAAAAACCGTTCCGTTATCGGATTTTTCTTATGACGATGTCAAAAATGCACTCTCCTCTTTTTGCGGTGCGTTTGAAAATAAAAACACATCTCTTGCCGCTATTGAGCTTGAATTCGGGAGCGCATCGGCAGAAATTACAGAAACCCTGCCGTTTTCCTCCGAGCGGAAAATGAGCAGTGTTACTATAGTGGGGCAAGGCACATATACCCTTGGTGCACCAGAGGTTGTTTTTAAGGATTTTGATATAGACCACCTCTCTTATGCAAAAGAGGGTTACCGTGTGCTTGCGCTGTCATTTGAAAATACACCGATGGCACT
Source organism: Clostridia bacterium (assembly GCA_045644605.1). GTDB lineage: Bacteria > Bacillota > Clostridia > RUG12999 > RUG12999 > RGIG4103. The sequence goes on along the minus strand of JAZRHB010000025.1, from coordinate 1,024 downwards.
TATTCTTATTGCCGATAATATAAGAGAATCTGCAAAAGAAACTCTCGAATATTTCGCAAGCTATGGTGTTGATATAAAGCTTATTTCGGGCGATAACCCCGCAACAGTAAGCAACATTGCAAAGCGTCTTTCCCTTGCCGGATATGACAAATATATTGATATGTCAGACTACGCCGATGATGACGAGCGAATTTATGATATTGCGTGCGAGTATACTGTTTTCGGACGTGTAAGCCCGAACCAGAAAAAGCATATCGTAAAAGCCCTTCAGGCACATGGCAGAACAGTTGCAATGACAGGTGACGGCGTTAATGACGTGCTTGCCCTGCGCGAGGCGGACTGCGGAATAGCCATGGCGGCAGGAAGCGACGCCGCAAAAGGCGTTGCCAAGCTTGTAATGGTAGATTCCGACTTTTCGGCACTTCCCCACGTAATTGCAGAAGGACGAACGGTAATAAACAACCTTGAAAACGTGTCAAGTCTTTATCTTGTAAAGACAATGTTCTCGGCACTGCTTTCACTTTTTTATATATTCTTCCCCGGAAAATATCCGATTGCACCGGTGCATCTTACCTTAATCGGCACACTTTCCGTAGGAATACCATCGTTTTTCCTGGCACTTGAAAAAAATACAAGGCTCATAACAAGCGGATTTACCGCGCGGGTATTTAAAAAATCCATTCCGGGCGCACTTCTTATTGCCTCAAATGTAATAACATTTTCGTTTATGCACCTTTTCGGCAAAATTACCGAACCGCAACTTGTGCTTTACAGTGTATGGCTGACAGGCGCTATCAGTATTGCTGTGCTTTTCGGCATTGCAAGACCTTTAAACCTGTTCCGCGGTGCAGTTGCATCGGTTATGGCACTTTCTTTCGTGCTTGGATTTGTAATATTACACTCATTTATGGAAATAATAATACCGACTCCATCCGATTTAGTTCTTCTATCGGTATTATCGGTATTGTATTTCGCACTTATCTTCTATTTTACTAAAGGGAAAATTAAAAAATTTCCCAAAAAG
>JAZRHB010000024.1:0-32388 GCA_045644605.1 Clostridia bacterium | reverse complement strand
TTGAGGTGAAACATTCAGTTTCAGCCCTTTTGCGAAACCGCCGTCATCGGAAACAATCGGATAAACGGGAACGGTTTTTGTGCGCTCGGATTCAATATCCACATTTATAACAGTCGCTTCAATTGATGTGCCGATAATATTAAGAACGTTTCCGTTTTCGTTATACAGAATAGGCGAAACGTCAATTTTGCCGGAGGAAGTTACCTGCGTCAGGTCAATTGTTGCCCCTACATACGAAATTTCTTCAAGCATAAGTGACGGTACAGTAACGGTTGTTACGGAAATATCCGGTGTGGCGGTTTTTATTGCAACACCTTCCGGAAGAGTGCCGATTGTATGAACTTTAACCGGAATAAGAGAAGAAACATATCTGTCAATATGCACTTCAATAGCGGTTGGATTAAGTGCCTGAACGGTTACGCTATCCGGTTTTGAAATAACCGGTGTTATGCTATATTTCCCCGGAGTCATTATATTATCAAGGTCAAGCTTTGCATAAAATTTGCCATCTGCACCTGTTACAAGACTGCGGCTTCCTGTTGCGGTAAACGAAACAGTTTCGTGTGATTTTGAAATTATGGTAAGCCCTTCGTTAAGCTGCATCTGCGACAGACCGCAAATTACCTCAACATTGTCAATGCGGGCAGTTCGTTCCGGATCCTGCGTAATTATTACATAAGACCACAGTGCAAAGGCAATAACAAGAGAAAGTATGCGCAAAAATGTTTTATTGTTTAACCATTTTTTGACCATTTTTTCGCCACCTTCTTTATAATGGATTTTCCATCCGGATTTTCCTCGCCAGACGGAAGAAGCAATTTTTCAAGCCATTTGGCAAGGCTGTCCGGAGTTAAGTTGCGCGTTAAATCTCCGCCAAGGGCAAGAGAAATTTTGCCTGTTTCTTCGGAAACAACAACCGCAACACAATCGGCAGTTTCGCTTATGCCGATTGCCGCACGATGTCTTGTGCCGAGCTGTTTGCTAAGCGAATCATCATTTGTAAGCGGCAGATAACAGCTTGCCGCCGCAATTCTGCCTTTTTTCAGAATTACCGCCCCGTCATGAAGCGGAGAATTTGGGAAAAATATGTTTTCAAGCATTTGCGCAGAAACCTCGGCATCAATGGTTGTACCTGTATGAATAATTTCGCCGAGTTTGGTTTCCCTTTCTATAACAATAAGTGCGCCGGTTTTTGAAAGAGAAAGACTTCCGGCAGCTTCCTTGATTGCGGAAATCATATCAAACACGTTGTAATTAGCAGGAGTGTCCGGTTTGAAAAAATTACCAAAACTGCTTCTGCCCATTTTATCAAGTGCACGGCGAAGCTCCGGCTGAAAAACAATAACAAGCGCAAGCACTCCAACCTGCATTGCATTCAGAAGAATAAAGTTAACAGTATTAAGTTGTAACCAACCGCTCAGCTGGGTAAGTATAACCAGCAGAACAATACCTTTAAGAAGCTGTCCTGCCCTTGTTTCGCGTGCAAACTGAATAAGCTTGTAAACAACATATGCCACAACAAGAATGTCAATTATGTCCATCCAGCCTATGCTTGCAATTCGTGAAAGTGATTGAGTCAGTCTTTCGGCCATTAATACCACTCCAAATTTATAAGTTCACATAATGTATATTTATATAAATATTTTATAATAAATTTAATATTTAGTCAATATAAAATTGCAATATTTTTTACATATTTTAATGTAAAAAAGGCATAATATCTGTGGAAACCGGATTTTTGAAAGGCGGATGAGAAAAATGAGTGGAAAAATGTTTATATCCGGCCTTGTTACAGGCGCGGTAATCGGTGCGGCAGCCGGAATGATTGCCGACCCGCTTAAAGATAAACAAAAGAAAAAACTTGCACGTCACGCCGATGGCGTTTTCAAATCAATCGGCTGTGCAATCGACAGCATGATAATGAAATAAGAACCTCACCCGACACAAGCAATCAAAGATTGCTGTCGGGTACTGAGAACCTTGATTTTCTTGCAAAAATAAAAAAGTCGCGGATTTCCGCGACTTTTTATTTGTTCATTGTGGGATTGTCGGTGCGACATAGGAGATAGTCAATTGAAACATTAAAATAATCTGCAAATTTAATAAGTGTAGCATAATCTGCCTGACGTGCACCGCTTTCGTAACGACTGATACTGTTTTGATTCATATCTAAATCCATGGCGAGTTTTAACTGCGATATACCTCGCTTTTTTCGAAGCTCCTTAAGTCTCATCTGAAACACCTCTTGACTTTATTATCCCATAATGGTATAATAAAAATATCCCAAATTGGCATATTTTCAAGGAGTGAAGCAGATGGGAATAGTATATAATGCAAATAAAAAGCTTCCGCCATTAGCATGGCTTGCAGAGTGCAATAATGGTAATATTAAAGTGTCCCACGGAGAAAAAGTGGAGACAAAAAACGATTTTTGGGCAGAAGGCGCGTGGAATGGAGCTTTTAGTCAGGGAGATTTTGAAACTGCGGATTGGTTTTGCGGAACGGGTGGCAAATGTGTAGGTGACAAGATTTGTTTTTCTACCCCTTCACATATCAATTATGGGCTGTATCTTGTTGAAAAAGAGGAAAAGGTTTTTGTTTCAAACAGCCTTTATTTTCTGTTAACCGAATGTGATTATAAATTAGATGTAAATTATTTGAAATATGAAACGGATTTTCTGACCATAACACAAGGTATTCACAAGTATAATGAAAATATACGGGTGCTTAATAAGAATGGAGAAAAAGAAGAAGTAAAGGTTTTTTACTTCAGAAATATTGTAGTTAATTTCAAAAATCAATACAGTGTTTCTGTAAAGCCAAAGGTGCAGGACTTTAAATCTTTTGACAACTATTATTCAAGGCTTACTTCGGCAATGCAGGAATTTGCAGCAAATGTAAGATGTGAAATGCGTGAGTATTCATATGATTTTGTTTCTACGGTATCAAAAGGATATGATGCTGCCTGTTGCAGTGCAATAGCTAAACAGATAGGGTGTAACAAGGCGGTTACTTTTAAAGACGAGGGACACCATAAAGATGATAGCGGAAAAGAAATTGCACAGAAACTCGGGTATGAAGAAATAATTGAAAGAGACAGCGAGGCATATGCTGCCCGAACTGATTTTGTTGAAGCAGAGTATGTTTCTACCGGAGAACTTGGCTCAACAATTACTCTGTGTGCATTTGATGAGGATTTTAAAAACAATGTAGTAATAACCGGTACATATGGTGATGTTTTTTGGGACTGTGAGTGTGTTCACAGAAACAATGAGTTTCATGTAAAAGATGTAACGTCACAACTTGGTTTAGCTGAAAAAAGGTTGTGGCTCGGAAGCATTATCTGCCCGATTGCAAGTTTCGGCGGAAGTGCATGGGAAAGCATTTATGATATATCCCTTTCGGAAGAAATGGAAAAATGGAGGTTGCATAATTATTATGACAGACCTATTCCGAGGCGAATTTTAGAGGAAAGCGGAGTGCCGAGAAATATGTTCGGAATGAACAAACACGGTGCCGGATTTGTATACAGATATGACTCTCTTTCCAGAATTAAAAAAAGAATGTCGAAAACAAGTGCGCGACGCTTTTCGGAATATGTAAGAAAAAACAAAAACTATAAAATCGGTGAAATATGTCACTACATAAAAGAAATTAAGCCTGTATATGTTTTGCGTTTGTGCAATATGTTTCGGCTGAATAAGCTGAAAAAGAAGATAAAAATTCTTGATGCAGAAGCGCTTAGTAAAATTTCAAATCCTCTTTCGCCAAGGTATCTGATTCCGTGGGCAGCGGAAATAATGATGGAAAAGTATAAAACTGCTATTAATTAATTAGTTAGAAAACACAAAAAGTCGGCATACAGCCGACTTTTTTATTATTTAAATTTACATTTTTTGTTTTCATTTCCCACCATTTTCCTTACATAAAACTTCCTTGCGGCGCAAATAATACTTTTGCAAATTAAACCAAAAGGAGTTTTTAAATATGAAAGCTACAGGAATTGTAAGGCGAATTGATGACCTTGGCAGGGTTGTTATACCTAAAGAAATAAGGCGCACGCTCCGCATTCGTGAGGGAGACCCGCTTGAAATATTTACCGACAGAGAGGGCGAGGTTATATTCAAAAAATACTCTCCCATTGGCGAGCTTTCTGAGTTTGCATCCGTTTATGCGGAAACTCTTTCAAAAACAAGCGGATTTCCGGTGTGCATCACCGACAAGGATTCCATAATTGCCGTTTCGGGAGCACCGAAAAAAGAGCTTTCCGAAAAACGTATCAGCAATGAGCTTGAACGTATTATGGATGAAAAAACAATGTTTGTAATGAAACCCGATTCGTCTGAAAAGGCATCTCTTGTTGAGGGCGTAAGCAAATATCAGGCAGGGGTTGTTGCACCTATTATTTCCGAAGGAGATATTATAGGCAGTGTTATTATGGTAAACACGGAAAACTCGGAAAAAATGGGTGAGGTAGAAGCAAAGCTTACACAGTCTGCAGCGAATTTCCTTGGGCGGCACATGGAAGCATAACGGGGAAAATACGTGTAATTATTCTGCCGGCAATAATGACAAAATCAAAAACTTAAAGGGGCTGTAGCAAAATGATTTTCTTTTTGCTACAGCCCCTTTTTTAAATATAAATATTCAGCTGTTTATTTCTATTATCTTTTGTGTGTTTGATTCATCAGAAGGCGGATATCCGTAAAATTTTACAAAATTTCGGTAAAAGGTTGAATATTCCGTAAATCCACACTCAAAAAAGATTTCAGTAGGTTTTTTCTTGTCCTTCATAGCCAGCTGAGCTTTTGCCAGCCGTTTAGATATAATATATTTTTTTGGAGAAATATCGAGAAATTGTTTAAAAATTTTATATAAATATCCTTTTGTAATAAATATCTCTTGACAAAGAGTGTCAAGTGTAAAATTAGTGCTTATATTAGCGTTGATGTATTCTATTGCTTTTATAAGGATATCGTTTTTCTTATAGATATCTTCTTTTTCAAAGTCAAAAATATGACTCGAAATAAGGCTGTTATACAACACCTCTTCAATACAAAACCGCAATATATTCCCCATTATTTCCCCGTCAAAATATTTGTAGTAATAATCAAGTTTTTCAAATAAAAACAATATCATTTCAGGCTTTTCAAAAGTTATGACATGTAAATCCGGCGGTATTTGTTTTTGTATATTTTTTGTAAGAATTGAATTATCAAAAAGAATATCATACCTATCATATACTTTTGTGTCATTAAGCTGTAAAACGTGAGCGGAGCCCGGACGTGTCAAAATAAGGGAATTTGATTTTACATGATAGATATTACCTTCCACCGTGTAATTCAAATCGCCTTCTTTAAGAAATATCATTTCCCAGACATCGTGAGTTTGTGCCCCGAACAGCTTTTTACTTACGTTTTCATATTTTATGTGGTTGTATAAAATAGTGCCGTCGTTGTAGGACGAAACAGGTGCTGAATTTTCCAAATTAAAAACGCTCCTTGCTCTATAAGAACTTCAGTTTAATAAATTATAGCACATTTGTATATTTTTTGCAATATAAATCTAAAAAAATGCAATTTTTTTTGCATTTTAATTAATATATAATAATATCAGGTAATTGTATCAAAACATTTAAGGAGGAAACTTATGAATATTGCATTTGCCGGATTCAGACACGGACATATTATGGGACTTTACCAAAAAGTTAAAGAAGAAGGACTTTTGTTTGGCTGTTTTGAAGAAAACGGCGAGGAAAGAGAAAAAGTAAGCGAGCAATTCGGGATAGACTTTAATTTCTCAACATACGAAGAAATTTTGAATTCCGATGAGGTTGATGCAGTTGCAATAGGCGACTATTACCAAAAACGCGGTAAAATGATTATCGAAGCTTTAAAACACAATAAACACGTTATTTGTGATAAACCGATGTGCACAAGTCTTGAAGAGCTTGACGAAATAGAAAGACTTGCAAAAGAAAAAAATCTTCAGGTAGCATGTATGCTTGATTTGCGATTCAGACCGCAGGTACATAAGGCAAAGGAACTTGTTGAGGCAGGCAAAATAGGTGATATAAAAATAATTTCCGTTACGGGACAGCATCCGTTAAATTACGGAGTTCGACCTTCATGGTATTTTGAAGAAGGAAAACACGGCGGAACAATAAATGACATCGCAATACACGGAATTGATGCAATAAGATTTATAGCAGGAAAAAATCTTACCAATGTAGAATTTAAAAAAGAGTGGAATGCATACGCAGATAAAGAACCTCATTTTCTTGATTCCGCACAGTTTGTTGCGGATATGGACGGCGTGTCGGTTATGGGTGATGTTTCGTATGCTTCGCCGATATGCGATACTATGCTTCCTACATATTGGCAGTTCAGAATATGGGGAACAAAGGGAATGCTCAGCTTTAACAGAAAAGAAGACAACGTTTACGTATACACAAAAACGGAAGAAGTTATGGAAGGAAAAAATGTGGACAGTGATTTTCTTTCGGCATTTTTGGATTCGGTGAACGGCAAAAATTCTCTTCTTGCAACAGACGAAGTGATTGAATCACAGCGTCAGGTGCTTAAAATTCAAAAAAGTTTTTAATTATAGGAGGAAATAATATGTTTAGAGTAGGTATTATCGGAGTAGGAAATATGGGTACGGGGCACCTTGATACGTTTAAAAACAATCTTGCCAAGGATGCCAAGCTGACAGCACTTTGCGATATAAACCCTAAAAAGATTGAAAAACTTAAAGAAGATATGGGGGACAGTGTTGCATATTTTGAAGATGCCCACGAGCTTATCCATTCAGGGTTGGTAGACGGTATCATTATTGCTACACCTCATTATCCTCATCCTGAACTCTCAATGGAGGCTCTTAAAGCAGGACTTCATGTTTTTTGTGAAAAACCTATCGGTGTTTACACAAAAAATATAGTGGAATTAAATGAGTTTGCTAAAAAAAGCAACAAAGCTTTCCAGATTGACTTTCTTCAGAGAGTAAATCCTGTATACAAAAAAATTAAAGAACTTCTTGACGGCGAAGGTATTGGCGAATTTAAACGTGTTACATGGATTATTACTGACTGGTATCGCAATCAGGCATACTTTAATTCAGGCGGCTGGCGTGCTACATGGAGCGGTGAAGGCGGCGGAACACTTCTTAACCAAAACCCGCACCAGCTTGACCTTCTCCAATGGTTTGTTGGTATGCCTTCAAAAGTAAGAGGTTTCTGCTACTTCGGAAAAAACAGAGATGTTGAAATCGAAGATGAGGCAACAATATATATGGAATTTCCAAACGGAGCTACAGGAACATATATAACTTCTGTAAGTGAATATCCGGGAACAAACCGTCTTGAAATTGCGGGAACTAAAGGAAAAATTATATTTGAGAATAATAAGATAACATATCTTAAGCTTGAAATGGACGAAAGAGATTTCAATAAGCAGTGTGATTCTCCTTCACATAAAGGAATTAAAAAAGAAGTTATTTCGTATGAACTGGAATCAGACAGAAGTAAATTCCTTCCGGAAATGACTAACAACTGGATTGGCGCAGCTTTGAACGGAACAAAGCTTATTGCTCCGGCAGAAGAAGGAATAAACAGCCTCAGCATTTCAAATGCGGCATATTTGTCAACATGGAATAATGATTGGGTAACTTTGCCGATAGACCATGATGATTTCTATAACAAGCTTCAGGAACAAGTTAAAAATTCTACATTTGAGAAAAAGAACGTAAAAGAAGTGGAGCTTTCTGTTTCGGAATCAATACATAACTGATTTGTAAAAAAGTTTTTCGTCCCCGTTTTGTGTATGCAAAACGGGGATTTTCCGTATCGGAAATATTTATTCTTGTTTTGGGAAAAATAAATTAAAAAAATTTTAAAAAACTATTTACAAATGGTAAATGTTGTGTTATAATACTGAATGTTACTCTTTGCTCGGTATCAGGGTTCACCGTCCTATACTTAGCTTATGAGTGTATTAAAATATGGAGGTGTTACTATGATACGTAAGGACGTAAAACAGGCTGTTATAGCTGAATACAAACTTCACGATACTGATACAGGATCCCCTGAAGTTCAGGTAGCTATACTCACAACCAGAATCAACGAGCTCAATGAGCACCTTAAGGTTCATAAGAAGGATAACCATTCCAGACGTGGTCTTCTTAAAATGGTTGGTCAGCGTCGCGGACTTTTGAATTACCTTGCAAAAGTTGATATTGAAAGATACCGTGCCGTTATTGCAAAACTCGGTCTGAGAAAGTAATACAAAAAGGGGCGGTGCATAGGCATCGCCCTTTAAAATTTTAACAAGGGTTTCGGTAAATTAGCAGCTTAGATATGGCGCTAAGTGCGTATTTGGCGATATATCTAAGTGCTAAATGCCGGCCCAGAAGAAAAGGAGAAAACTATGTTTAAAACTTTTGAAACCACTTTATCCGGCAGAAAAGTTGTTATTGAAACAGGTAAAATGGCAGGTCTTGCAAACGGCAGTGCCCTTGTAAGATTTGGCGATACAGTTGTTCTTGCAACTGCAACAGCATCTGCAAAACCACGTGAAGGGGTTGATTTCTTCCCACTTAGCGTTGACTACGAAGAAAAGCTTTATTCCGTAGGTAAAATTCCGGGAAGCTTCCAGAAACGTGAAGGAAAACCGAGCGAAAAGGCAATTCTTGCATCAAGATGTATTGACCGCCCGCTTCGTCCGCTTTTCCCGAAAGACCTTAGAAACGACGTTTCTATCGTAACAACAGTAATGTCTGTTGATCAGGACAACTCACCTGAAATTGCGGCTATGCTCGGCGCGGCAATCGCAATACAGATTTCCGATATTCCGTTTAACGGTCCGGTTGCAAGTGTTGCAGTAGGTCTTGTTGACGGCGAAATCATCATCAACCCGAATCAGCAGCAGAGAGAAAAATCTGCACTTACACTTACAGTAGCTGCAAGCCTTGAAAAAATCGTTATGATTGAAGCAGGCGCTAAAGAAGTTCCCGATGATGTAATGCTTGAAGCAATCCTCAAAGCTCACGAAGTTATTAAAGTCCTCTGCAAATTCATTATCGAAATCGGTAACGAAATCGGTAAACCGAAATTTGAATATGCTTCCTGCGAGGTTGATGCAGAGCTTTATAACGACATTAAAGAATTTGCAATCGGAAAAGTACGTGCCGCTATGGATACAAACGACAAAACTGTTCGTGATGCACGTATGCAGGTTGTTGAAGATGAAATTGCAGCCGAGTTCGGCGAAAAATATGAAGGCAGAGAAGCAGAAATTGCGGAAGCAATTTACAAACTCCAGAAATATGTTGTTCGTCGTTGGCTTCTTGATGACGGTAAACGTGTTGACGGCAGAGGAATTAACGAAATAAGACCGCTTGCGGCAGAAGTAGGACTCTTACCGAGAACACACGGTAGCGGTATGTTCACAAGAGGACAGACACAGGTTCTCACAATTGCAACACTTGGTGCAATCGGCGATGCGCAGAAACTCGACGGTATTGATACCGACGAATCAAAAAGATATATCCACCACTACAACTTCCCGTCATACAGCGTTGGCGAAACAAAACCGTCAAGAGGTCCGGGAAGACGTGAAATCGGTCACGGTGCGCTTGCTGAAAAAGCTCTTGAACCGGTAATTCCTTCTGAAGAAGAATTCCCGTATGCAATCCGTATGGTTTCCGAAGTATTAAGCTCAAACGGCTCAACATCACAGGGTGCTATCTGTGGCTCAACACTTGCTCTTATGGATGCCGGTGTGCCGATTAAAGAGCCTGTTGCAGGTATTTCCGTTGGTCTTATCACAGAAGCAGACAGATGGATGACAATGCTTGACATTCAGGGCGTTGAAGACTTTTTCGGCGATATGGACTTTAAAGTTGCAGGTACTAAAAACGGTATCACAGCAATCCAGGTTGATATCAAAATTGACGGTCTTACACCTGAAATAATTGCAGAAGCATTTGATAAAACAAGAAAAGCAAGATTCTATATCCTTGACGAAATTATGCTTAAAGCAATTCCTGATGTAAGAGAAGAGCTTTCACCGTATGCTCCGAAAATGATTTCGTTCACAATCGACCCTGAAAAAATCCGTGATGTAATCGGTTCGGGCGGAAAAACAATTCAGAAAATCATCGCTGATACAGGCGTTAAAATTGATATCGAAGATGATGGAAGAGTATTCATTGCAGCTATTGATTCAGCTTCCGGAGATAAAGCAAAACAGATTATCGAAGGTATTGTAAAAGAACCGCAGCCGGGCGAAATTTACGAAGGTACTGTTGTAAGAACAACAACATTCGGTGCGTTCGTTGAAATTCTTCCGGGTAAAGACGGTCTTGTACACATTTCAAAACTTGACAGCAAACGTGTTGAAAAAGTTGAAGATGTTGTACTCATCGGTGATGTAATTCAGGTTAAGGTTCTCGAAATTGACAAAATGGGCAGAATCAACCTTGCAAGAATTCTTCCGGAAACAGAAGAAATCTAATAACACTAAAAATTTAATATATTATCAGGGGTGCTTGCCAAAAGCAGGCTGAGAGGACCGTTGGTCTAACCCTTTAAACCTGATACGGATAATGCCGGCGTAGGAAGTGTTGATGTATTTTTATTGCAGGCAGTTTTGCCTGCAATTTTTTTTAGGAGGACAATTATGAATACAAAGAAAATTACAACAGGAGCTTTAATGGTTGCACTTGCAACCGTACTGTCAATGATAGCACTTCTCCGTATGCCTCAGGGCGGTACGGTAACAGCCATGTCAATGGCACCTATAATAATATTTTCATTTACTGCGAATTTAAGATATTCGCTGATAACAGCGTTTGTATATTCACTTATACAAATGATGCTTGGAGGAATTGCACCGCCGGCGGAAAACTTTGTATCATATATGGCAGTAATACTGCTTGATTATGTTATAGCATTTACGGTACTCGGTTTTGCGGGCAGCATAAAACGAAAATTCAAAAATATGTACATAGGTGCAGGTGTGGCATCTGCTGTAGTTACATTTATAAGATTTATATGTCATTTTATGTCCGGAATACTCATTTGGAGTGTATATGCACCGGAAGGACAGTCGGCGGCAATGTATTCACTTATCTACAACGGGTCGTATATGTCCATAGAAATTGTAATAACGACGATAGCCGCAATTCTTCTTGTAAAACATATTGATAAGTTTGGAAAAATGTGATATACTAAATCATATATTTCAAACTTGGGGTGTTTTTATGAAAATAACAGACAAAATAGTTTATATCGGAGTAAATGACAGGGAAATTGACCTGTTTGAAGGACAGTATGTTGTTCCAAACGGAATGTCATATAATTCTTATATAATAAATGACGAAAAAATTGCCGTTTGTGATACGGTGGATAAAAACTTCGGTGACGAGTGGCTTTCCAACATTGAAAACACACTGCAAGGAAAAGAGCCTGATTTTCTTATTGTACATCATATGGAACCTGACCATTCCGCAAACATTGATAAATTTATGGAAAAATATAAATCGGCTGTAATTGTGGCAACAGCAAAAGCTTTTACAATGATGCAGCAGTTTTTCGGCACAGATTATGCCGACAGACAAATCGTTGTGGGTGAGGGAGATACACTTTCTCTTGGCAAAAGTGAGCTTACATTTGTAACAGCGCCTATGGTACACTGGCCGGAGGTAATGCTCAGCTACGAAAAATCATCAAAAACGCTCTTTTCAGCAGATGCTTTCGGTAAATTCGGCGCAAAAGATGCCGAAGAAGAATGGGACTGCGAAGCAAGAAGATACTACATCGGCATTGTAGGAAAATACGGTGCGCAGGTGCAGGCGCTTCTTAAGAAGGCGGCAGGGCTTGAAATCGAAAGAATTTGCCCGCTTCACGGACCGGTGCTTTCGGACAACCTTTCACATTATATAAATCTGTATAATACCTGGTCATCATATGAAGCGGAAACAAAAGGCGTGTTTATTGCATATACATCGGTTTACGGAAATACAAAGCAGGCGGCGTTGATGCTTAAATCCGAAATTGAAAACCTTGGCGAAAAAGTTTCCGTTTGCGACCTTGCGCGTGAAGACTGGGCGGAAGCTGTGGAAGATGCGTTCCGATATGACAGAATTGTTCTTGCCACAACAACATATAACGGCGGAATTTTCCCGTTTATGCACGAATTTATAAACCACCTTACAGAACGTAATTTCCAAAACAGAACTGTGGGCATTATAGAAAACGGTTCGTGGGCGCTTATGGCGGAAAAAACCATAAAGGGAATGCTCGAAAAATCAAAAAATATAACCTATACGGAAGCAGGAGTGCATATAAAATCAGCACTTCGTGACGAAAACATTGAAGAAATAAAAAATTTAGCAAAAGAATTATGTAAATGATAAAAAGGCTGAACGATAGTTCAGCCTTTACTTATATTTCTGTTTCTGCGTGTCTCGTAACGTGGCAACTGATAGTTATTGCCACCGGAAGTCCGGCAATATGGGTGGGGTAGGTTTCAATATTTACACCAAGTGCGGTGGTTTTTCCGCCAAACCCCTGCGGACCTATATCAAGCTCGTTTATTTTTTCAAGTAAAGTATTTTCAAGTTCAGCATAATACGGGTTTTCGTTTGCCGAATCAACCGGACGAAAAAGTGCTTCTTTCGAAAGAAGTGCCGCCTTATCCATTGTGCCGCCGATACCTATGCCTATTACAATCGGAGGACATGGGTTAGGCCCTGCTTTTTTAACGGTATCAAGCACAAAATCCATAACGCCGTCAACACCATCGGAGGGTTTCAGCATTTTAACCGCACCCATATTTTCACTCCCGAACCCTTTCGGCATAACGGAAATGATTATTTTATCTCCGGGCACAATATCGTAATATATTACTGCAGGTGTATTATCACCTGTGTTTTTTCGCTCAAGTGGGTCGCTCACAACGGATTTACGAAGATATCCTTCCGTATATCCCTGCCGCACACCTTCGTTTATTGCATCGGTAATATTTCCGCCTGTAATATGTACGTCCTGACCAACCTTTGCAAATACAATAACCATACCGGTATCCTGACATATGGGCACTTGTTTTTCCTTTGCAACATCCGCATTTTCTTTAAGAATTGACAGTACGGATTTTGCTGTATCGGCAGTTTCTTCTTTTTGTGCCTTTTCTATAGCACAAAATATATCACTATTTAAATTGCAGTTTGCAGATATACAAAGTTTTTTTACTGCATACGTTATTTCATTTACAGAAATTTCTCTCAAAGCGTTTCATCCTTACATTTTTCGTATTATTTCTTCCTGCTGTCGCATCAGACGTTTGTCCGATTCTTCCATATGGTCATATCCCAGAAGATGAAGAGTTGAATGTATCACAAGATACGAAAGCTCCGTTTCAAACGAATGACCGTATTCTTCCGCCTGCTCGGTGATTTTGTCAACCGACACAACAATATCGCCTAAAATAACATTGACCGGTTCAAGTGCAAGAGCCTTTTCGTCAAAAACGGCAGGCTTCTCAAACTCATACATCGGGAACGAAAGCACGTCTGTCGGCGCGTCGATGTTACGGAACTCGTTATTAATACTGCGAATTTCGTCGTTATTTGTAATTGTAACCGAAACTTCAACATCAAAATCAAGACCGTGATGGATAAGAGTGTTTTCAACGGCTTTTCTTATTATTTCTTCGGTATCCTTGTTTTCGGTAGCCTCGGTATAATCAATAATCAAATCAACCATAGATGTCTCCTATTTTTTAAAAATATATCTTTTTTTGGATTCGTTTTTCGCCACGTCTTTACGAAACTCATATTTTTCATAAGCTTTAATGATTTTCTGCACAAGAGGATGACGCACAACGTCTTTTTCGGAGAAATTGCAGATTGCAATTCCTTCAATATCCTTTAATATTTTAATTGCTTCTTTAAGACCGGAGGTCTGACGTCCCGGCAGGTCAATCTGCGTAATATCACCGGTTACAATTGCTTTTGACCCGAACCCGATACGTGTTAAAAACATTTTCATCTGCTGAGGAGTGGTGTTCTGCGCTTCGTCAAGAATGATAAACGCATCGTCGAGTGTACGCCCGCGCATATACGCAAGCGGTGCAATTTCAATAGCTCCGCGCTCTACGTTGCGCAGATAGTTTTCATAGCCCATTGTATCGTAAAGTCCGTCATAAAGGGGACGGAGATACGGGTCAATTTTAGTCTGCAAATCGCCCGGCAAGAACCCGAGCTTTTCGCCTGCTTCAACTGCAGGACGGGTAAGGATAATACGGCTGACCTCTTTGTTGCGGAATGCTTTTACCGCCATTGCCACGGCAAGATAGGTTTTACCCGTTCCGGCAGGACCGATGCCGAGAGTGATTGTATTATTTGCAATTGCTTTAATATATTTTTCCTGACCGATTGTTTTCGGTTTTACGGGCTTTCCTTTAGCGCTTATACAAATAGTGTCCTCACTCATATTTGCAACCTGCTGTTCCTGACCATTTTCCGCCATGGAAAGAACATAGCGGATGTTCTGCTCGTTTAAGGTTTCGCCCTTGCGAATAAGGGAAAGCAGTATGCCGATAACCTTTTCGGCAGTTTCGCAATTCTTTTCCTCGCCCTCGATTTTAAGAACGGTTTCGCGGTTTATAATACGGACGGAAAGCTCTTTTTCAATTATTTTGATATTTTCGTCGTATCCGCCAAAAAGTCCTATTATTTCACCAATGCTTCCGGTTTCAATCAGTTTCTCCGCCAATTTTCGTTTCCTCCTCAATAGGCTGCGTTACTCCAATCTGCCTACTGCAGACGGCATAAAGCGTAAGCCGCATGGTTTTATCATCAGGTTTTTCTATATCAAATCTCTTTTCCAATATCATACCATTTTTAAGTGAATTTTGCAAGAGGTTTTCCAAATATTGCTGTGCCTCTTCGGTAACCTTTGTTTCGGGATATATTGCCGTTTCGGTTATGGTTTCCATATACTCGGTTTTTATGAGTGATATCGGGAAATACACACTTCCGATATGGAACACTTTTTCGGAATCGATGGTTTCATAAGCGGAAAAGCTTTTGCCTATAAGGGGAGTTGAAACAGGGAAACTACCGAATTTAAGGGTATATCTTACCGATTTGTTGCCGGTTTGTTTTGTTTCGTTTGCCATAAGTGAAAAGGTTTCGGTAAGGCTTTCTTCGGTGGTTGCCCATATTTCTGCATCGGCGTGCACATAGCGTACACCCATTGCAACACTGTCCATAATACCTCCAACAAGAAGCTGCCCTTCAGAAACATACATATTTTCCGTAACAACGTGCCGTCCCTCTTTAACAAGCATGGATGTTATAAGTCCGCTGTGGCTTGCCACTATGTTGCACGGATTTGTCGGCAAAATTTCGGGCACTGCCACCTTTTCGCGAACTTCAAGATACAGACTGTTGCCGCGTACGTGCGGCCACGCCCATGCAAGGCGGGAGTTTAAACTAAGCATATGCGCCTGCACTTTATTCGGGTCAATATCCCGAAGAGGCGTACCTTTGTAAATACCGGAAAGCTCAAGCTGATGAATAAGCTCTTCGCGTGGGATGGTGGTGGAGGTATCAACATCAATATACCATATGTGAGAAAAAAGCCAGAATGATGCAATAAGAAATATTGCAAATCCAAGCAGTAACCCAATTCTTTTCCGTAGGCGAAGTGATAAAAAAGGCATTCCTTTTTTTGAAAGTATATGTATTTTCGTGCCGGTTTTACGGCATATGTTTTTAAGCAGAAAAAATCCTTTAACGCTCACACAGGCAGTAAGAGTATCGCTCCCGCGCGCCTTTACATTCCATATATTTATATTTTCGCAGGTGCATATATTTATAAACCGTTCAAGATGCCCGCCCGTGACTTTAACATTAACATACCCGCGGGTAAAATTCAGTATATTCAGAATAGCCATTTAACTCTCCTTCCTAATGGGTATATTCAAGAGCCGCAATAACGCCGCGAAGAGATATATATTCGGAAGCAATTTCCGTTATTTCAAGGTCTGTGCCGGTAATCCTTATTATATATTTCGGTGCATTAAGAAGGACAAGGGTGTCGGAATACTTTATAATTCCGCGGTATCCTTCAACAAGTATACTGTCGTTACCCGTTACGGTTACTGTGGTTGTAAGCCCGGCGGCTGTCTTTGGAAGTGATAAAGCATCAAAAACCTTTTCATAAGCCGATGTAGCCGGCTGATTTCTTTTTTTGTTTCGCAAAACAAACTTCACCTCCCGCAAATAATTTTATGCGATCGCACGAATTTTTATGAAAAAGCGGTGCGTATATATAGCTACAGGAGATGATAAAATGGAAATACTTGCGGTTATCTTGTTTGCAGCAGGAGTTCTGATAAATCCGTCCGGCGCTATGCTTACGGCAAGGGATGCGATTGCGGCTTGTGTAAATTCTGTAATACCATCACTTTTTCCGTTTTTTGTATGCAGCAGGATGCTTATAGAAATGGGTGCGGCAGAAAAACTTGGGAAAATTCTTGCTCCGCTTATGAAACCGCTTTTCGGGGTTGGAGGAGGCGGCGCTCTTGTGTTTGTTATTGGGATATTAAGCGGATATCCGGTTGGCGCCTCTGCTGCGGCGGACCTTGCGGAAAGTGGACAATGCACAAAATCGGAAGCGGAAAAACTGCTGGGATATTGCAATAATTCGGGTCCGCTTTTTATACTTGGTACTATAGGTGCAGGACTGCTGGGAAATGCGCAGCTCGGCTGGATTTTATACATATCACATATAATGTCGGTACTTACAGTGGCGGTTATTATGCGAAAAATCCCGTGCGAAATATCCTGCAAAAAAAGAAAGGAAAAACATATAAAACAAAAACATTTCGGGCAGATAATGGCAGAGGCTGTGTCGAATGGGGCGCAATCGGTTTTTACAGTATGCGGATTTGTAATTATTTTTTCCATTCTTACGGGTAACCTTGAAAGTTTTGGAGTGCTTCAGCTTTTTTCACTTACAGGAATTGAATATAACGTTTTGAAAGCATTTCTTTTCGGATTTTTTGAACCCGTCGGCGGATGTGTAACAACGTCAAATGTGTTTTTTAATTATCCTGTAATAAGGTGTATGATTCTGTCGGCAATTATAGGGTGGTCGGGCGTTTCGGTGCATCTGCAGGTGCTTGGAATAATAAAAAGAAACGGACTTTCGGCAAAATATTATTTTCTTGGCAAAGTGGGAACAACGCTCATTTCGCCCGTTTATACACACCTTTTGTTAAAAATTTTTCCGCAAAGCGTTGCAACGAACGTTTTTTCACCGTCCAACATGGCATCTTACGCCCCTTTCCCGTATATATCGTGGTTCGTATGTGTAAGTGTAATTTTTGCACTTCTGCTTCAGCTTGTTCCCGTAAAAAATATTGAATTTAAGAAAGGACTATGATAGAATAGATTTAACAAGGTTAAATCTATTCAGCTAAATTCGCCTGACGGCGAGCTAAATTGACCTGCGGTCAGCTAAATTTGCTAACGCAAGCTAAATTTGCTTCGCACGCTTTAAAAGCGAATTTAATTTAGCTACTCCAAAGGAGTAATTTAGCTATCGAATGAAATGAGATAATTTAGCTTTGAACGAAGTTCAAAATTTAGCTAAATACTTGCATCTAAATCATTCACTGATTCTATAATTAACTTAATCTAAGTAAAGGGTGATTATTATTAAAACGTTAGTTGAGCTTTTTGATGAGTGCCAGATTGAAAATGTTATTGCGGCACTGCGGTTTAAACCCGAAAAAATTGTATTTGTCGGATTTAAGAAAATAATGACAAGAAAGAAAATGGAGGATTTATGTCGGTTTTTCGAAATGAAACAGCTTGACATAAAGCTTGAACACAGGATTGTTTCAAGATATAATTATGAAGAAATAGTCAGGGAACTTAACGAAATTATAGACGAAAACGAAGATACTGCCTTTGACCTTACGGGCGGTAAAGAGCTTGTTCTTGTTGCAATGGGTGAAATTGCGGCGGCACGCAGTGTACCGATGTTTCAGTTTGATGTGCGCTCGGGTGATATGCTGCGCGTGAAAAACTGCGATAGTATTCCCGAAACAGAAAAACCTTTTATGACAATAGAAGAAAATGTTGCGCTTTCCGGCGGAAGTGTTGTTGGGGATGATGAACAGCCAAAATGGGACCTTACGGAAGATTTTAAAAAGGATGCGCAGGTAATGTGGGATATCTGTAAGGGAAACTGCCGTGCGTGGAACAGAAATTCGGGCATTATAAAAATGCTTGAAGCGGCAAACGAATCTGCGGACGAGCTTTGTGTAAGAGTGCCGGTGTCGGAAATACGTGATTTACCTGACGAAATCATAATGGACAGGCTTAAAAAATCAGGTATTATAAAAAGATATGAAAAAACCGGCAAGGAACTTATATTTGAATACAAAAACGGTCAGGTGCGCCGTGTTCTTGCAAAAGCGGGGAACATACTTGAACTTTATGTATATATGCTTGCAAAACAAATTCAGGAAGAAGATAAGGCATATTATGATGATATTGATACGGGCGTTTTCGTTGACTGGGACGGCGATTTAACAGGGAAAAACGATACCCGGAATGAAATTGATATTTTTATTATGCGGGATTTGGTGCCTGTTTTTGTATCGTGTAAAAACGGAGAGGTTCATAAAGAGGCACTTTATGAGCTTAATACGGTTGCGGAAAAATTTGGTGGTGAATATGCTAAAAAAGTCCTTGTTTGTACATATATAAGCTATTCAAAAAGTGCTTGTGATTATATTCTTCAGCGTGCGCGGGATATGAAAATTGAAGTTATTGAAGGTGTGGACAAGCTCGGCGGCGAGGAGTTTTTGCAGACGATAAGACAAAGGATAAGATAATATGCAAAAGTTTAATAAAAATTCAAAGGTTTGTTTTCTTGGCGACAGTATAACATCAAATGGGATATGGATTTCAAAAATATTTGAATATTACAAAAGCATCGGTATCGGGGCAAGGTTTTATAATCTCGGTGTTGCGGGGAACACCGCGGTGCTTGAACTTGACCTGCTTGAAACAGAACCATTTTTAAAGGATGCAACTGACGTTGTAATAATGTTTGGAATGAACGACATTAAACGTCAGCGGTATCTTGATGAAATATGTGAAAAAATAAAACCGTCGGCGGTAGAAGCATCAAAAAACGCACTTGAAAAGCTTGTGGATAAAATGGCGGGGAAAAACATAATTTTATGTTCATCAACACCGCACGCCGAAGATGCGGAAATAAACGCCGCACTTTGCGAAATTGGCGCAAAAATGAAAGAGCTTGCAAAAAATATCGGCGTATCGTATATAGATTTTCATAGGATTTTTTCTCTTGCGGGAGAAAAAATGAAGCTTATTGAGGAAGATAATCTTCACCCTAATCTCATAGGAAACATGGTGCTTGCCAATGCATTTTTAAGTATGCAAGGGTTTGATGTTTATATGGGTCAGATG
Organism: Clostridia bacterium; assembly: GCA_045644605.1. Classification (GTDB taxonomy): domain Bacteria; phylum Bacillota; class Clostridia; order RUG12999; family RUG12999; genus RGIG4103. The sequence continues at coordinate 12,873 of JAZRHB010000024.1, read as the reverse complement.
GAAGAAGAGTGGGACAAGGAAACCCGGTTTGAAATGTGCGAAGAAAATATAAAAAGATTTAAAGCGGAAGAGGCACTTCGCAGTATTGAATTTGTAAAACGTATTGTGCTTCCGTCCGCAAGCGGCGATGAAGAGGCGTGTCTTGACGAATATTACAAAAGCTGTGACGCATTTTTCCGTAAACAGATAAGCGTATATAAAAGAAACAAAAACAGAGAAAATGAGATTTTTGAAACACTTGTAAAATATACTGAAGAGTTGGCAGAAACGAAAAATATATAAAGGCTTGTGTTTTTTGCAAGTCGTTTTGTATTTAATTTTCCTCCCATACATACAATGTACGGGAGGTTATTTTTATGAAAAATTTAAAACAGGGGGACACAGGTCCCAATGTAATGTTGCTTCAGTCCACGCTTAAGAAAATAGGATTTTTTGACGGTGAAATAACCGGAGATTATAACGACGACACAACCATTGCGGTTGAGAATTTTCAAAAGGCAAACGGTATCCGCATTACGGGAGATTTTGATCCCGCAACCTATAACGCAATAGAAAAATATATTTTGGGGTATTCGCTTTACAGAGTGAGGGAAGAAGATACGGCAGATACAATTGCCGAAAAATTCGGTACTACCATAAAAAATATTGAAGCCGCAAATCCGAACACGGACATTTATTCTCTTTCGGTGGGGCAGGAGATTACCGTGCCCTATGGAACGCAGGTTGTATATACCGACGTTGATTATACATACGAAGTGCTTGAACTTAATATCCGCGGTCTTAAGGAGCGTTACCCCTTTCTTGAGGTGGGGGTCGCGGGCTACAGTCTTCTTGGCAGAAACCTTTATTTTATAAAAATCGGCGGCGGCAAAAACGAAGTTTTCTATAATGCGGCGCACCACAGCCTTGAATGGATTACCACGCCCGTGCTTATGAAATTTATTGAAGATTTTGCCGATGCCTATGTAAACGGCAGAGATTTAAGTTGGGGATACGACCCTATGCGCATATGGAAAGGTAGCACAATTTACATAATGCCAATGGTAAATCCCGACGGGGTTGAGCTTGTTTTAAACGGACTTTCGCGGGATAATCCGTATTATAATGATTTAATCCGGTGGAACGGCGGAAGTACGGATTTTTCTGAGACCTGGCAGGCTAACAGCCGCGGCGTTGATTTAAACCATAACTATAATGCGGGGTGGGAAATATATAAAGAAAGGGAAGCGGAATTCGGCATATCGGGTCCCGGTCCTACAAGATATGCGGGCATATCACCCGAATCGGAACCCGAATCAAAAACAGTTGCCGATTTTACCCGTAACAGAAAATTCCGTCTTGTTCTTGCATATCACTCGCAAGGAGAGGTAATATACTGGAATTTTATGAACTTAAACCCGCCCGACGGGGAATATATCGGTCGCGCGCTTTCTGCGGCAAGCGGATATTCACTTGAGATGGCGACGGGTCCGGCGGCATATTCGGGATATGACGACTGGTTTACCAAAGAATTTAATAAACCCGGATATACAATAGAGGTGGGGCGTGGCAAAAATCCACTTCCCATAAGTCAGTTCGATGAAATTTATGCCGACAACCTTGAAATGCTGGTCCTTGCTGCAATAATATAAATGCCCGTCCGACGGGCATTTTTCTTTTATATGTGGTTGAAATGCGGCGAATTTTGTGATATACTGAATTCACAGAGTGAATTCAGAGCTAAATTCGCTTGGCGCGAGCTAAATAGAACAAGTTCAGCTAAATTGCCGTAGGCAGCTAAATGTGCTTCGCACGCTTAAATGCGAATTTAATTTATCTACTTCGAAGGAGTTATTTAGCTATTGAGTGGTAGCGAAATTATTTAGCTTTGCAACTTGTTGCAAAAATTAGCTTAAAGAAGATGAACGGAAGTAAAAATGTGGCAGAAAGCATAATGCTTGATAAAGCAAAGGATTTCGCAGTAGATATTATAAACATATGTAAGAAGATTAAGGAAACAAAAAGAGAAAGCGTTTTGACTAAGCAGCTTATACGTTCAGGCACTTCAATTGGTGCTAATATACATGAATCAAAATATGCACATGGGACAGCAGATTTTATATCTAAAATGCAAATATCGTTAAAAGAATGTTACGAATCAGAATATTGGCTAGAACTGCTTAATCGTACCGGATACCTTGATGATGAGAAATATAAAACAATAATAGGTAAGTGTGGACAAATTCGCAGAATGCTAATTTCATCAATAAATACAGTTAAAAACAAAAAGGAGACAGCAAAATGAAGAGAAACGTATCCATTTTTCTTATTGTCATAGTTCTGGCTTTGTTAACAGCATGTAGTGGAGATACGGAAAACATTAAAGTGCTTAGTCAAAATGGAACAGGTGATATTATGCCGTTGACAATAGAAAATTTCTCCTTTGAAGTGCCTACATATTGGGTAGAAGATGAAAAAACAGAGGATAGTCTTCGATATTATGCCGAAAGACAAGGCAAAGTTGCTATGCTTGAATTTTCTTATAAAGTGGACGAACAAGATCCTGTTACATGGCAAATGCTGTATGACGAGAGAGAAAAAATGATTAATGCCATTGAAAATTCGATGAGCGAAATAGAATGTAAGGTAAGTGGATATGAAGAGGTTGTATCAAATCACGGTGAAAAAGGATTTTTGTATAAATATACATTCAGTATAGTTGTAGATAGCGCTCAAAAAAGTAAGAGCTTTTGGCTCAGCAAAATACTTGAAAACAACGAAACTGTTGAGAACAATGAGCCATATACGCTAATGGGTAAAGGATATTGGTATTGCATGCCTTCGGAAGAGGATAATAGATGGTTTTTTATTAATTGTGCTTTTACAGAAAACGTTGAGTGCCAAACCTATAGTGAAGACTTTTTGAAATTGATTGCATCTTCAAAATGCACTATTGACGAAGCTAATGAGGATGCGAATGCAGAAAAAGCCGATATTACTGTTACAATGAATGAGGATGAATTTAAAGGATTGACAACAGTAGATGCGGAAAATAAATTAAAAGAAATGGGATTTGTTACATTTAGGTATGATGTATTAGATGCGGGTGGTAGAGTAGATTTAGATGGAAAAATTGGTGCTGTAGAAATAAAAACATGGGAATTTGGGAAAGGAGATTTTTCTCAAGGAGATACTTATAAGAAAGATGCAATAGTAGTTCTGTGGACTTACAAATATGTTGAACCTCAAAAACCCAGCACTGTATCATATTCAACGAATGATTATGACACTGCTAAAAAGGGAAATGTTGGTGTGTTTTCGTACAAAAAAAGTGGCGCATATGATGTTTATTGGATAATTGATTTTGATGAAGGATATGCCTACACATTCACGGAAGGAAATGGCGAAAATACATACGATAGACTAAAAATGGTTTCTGGTAACCTAAACGAAAGGATAACGGTTTTATGGGATATAGGAGGAGATCAATCCCTTTGGAAACTGCATTTTAAGTATGTTGATCATCCAGAAACACTTGTTGTAAATGACCACAATGGATTTGCAACGGAGTTTTCTGCTACAAAGCTGGACGATGCTTTGGCTTTAAGAAACAAGAAAACAATTATAAACTTTTGAAGGACAAGCTTATGAAAATAATTGATGCACGTGTACATACAGAAGCCTTTACGGACTGAAAAGAGGAATATATATGATAGAAAAAATTAAAAAACTGAAACAAGAAAAAAACGCAGTAATTTTAGCGCATTTTTATCAGCCGGACGAAATTCAAGGCATAGCCGATTTTGTGGGCGATTCGCTTGATTTAAGCCGCAAAGCTGCTGCTTGCGATGCGGATATAATCATTTTCTGCGGTGTTCATTTTATGGCGGGAAGTGCAAAAATTCTTTCGCCCGAAAAAACCGTTATGATACCGGAAATAAATGCAGGTTGTCCGATGGCGGATATGGTAACTGCGGAAGATATAAAACGCCTTCGCAGCGAACATCCCGATGCGGCGGTTGTGGCATATGTTAATTCAAGTGTTGAAGTTAAAGCAGAATGTGACATCTGCTGTACGTCTTCAAATGCAATAAAAATTGTAAATTCTGTGCCGAACGACGAGATTATTTTTGTTCCCGACAAAAATCTTGGTAGTTATGTATCGCAGTTTACCAATAAAAAGGTAATCCTTTTCAGTGGATATTGTCCTGTTCATAACAGAATCACAGTGGCAGATGTTGAAAAAGCAAGGGCGGCGCATCCGGGCGTGGAAATTCTTGTGCATCCCGAATGTCCTGCGGATGTGGTGGCAGCGGCAGATTTTGCCGGCAGCACCGCACAGATTATAGATTATGCGAACTGCTCAGACAAAAAAGAGTTCATAATCGGTACGGAACACGGCGTTCTTTATCCGCTTGAAAAGAAAAATCCGGATAAAAAGTTCTGGATGCTTGCAGAAAATTTTACCTGTGCAAATATGAAGAAAACCACTCTTTCGGATGTTCTTGAATGTCTTGAAACGGGTAAAAACGAAATTGAAATAGATGAAGAAATAAGACAAAAAGCAGAAAAAAGTCTTATAAGGATGCTTGAAGTAAAATAGGAAGTGGTAATGTGAGAGAATATGCTTTTGGCGGTAACGTTGATGAGCTTGACGTTATAAACTATGACGTAATTATTGCCGGAATGGGCATTGCCGGACTTTACACGGCACTAAATTTAAAAGCTGAGCTTTCCTGTGCAGTTATAAATAAATCGGGCGAGGATATATGCAACTCGGTTTATGCTCAGGGCGGTGTTGCGGCGGTAACTCAGGAAACGGATACGTGGCAGTCGCATTTTAAGGATACACTTGCGGCAGGTGCCGGCGAGTGTGATGAAAAGGCGGTTGAAGTTCTTGTAAAAGAGGGTCCGTCTGATATTGAAAAGCTTATGGAGCTTGGTGTTCCGTTTGACAGAGATGAAAACGGAAATCTTTCCATAACAACAGAGGGCGCGCACAAGTGCAAACGCATACTGCATTGTGGCGGCGATGCAACGGGTCTTCACATTACTAAGACTCTTGCGACAAGGGTTAAAGAACGCGAAAACACTACTCTTTATAACGATACAATGATTATTGATATACTCACAAACGAAGAGGGTAAGGTAAGCGGCGTAATTGCAAAAATCGGCAAAAAACACGTTGTTCTCCGTTCGTCATATGTTGTGATTGCATCGGGCGGTATCGGAAGAGTGTACCGAAACAGCACCAATGCAAGCAGTGCAACGGGCGACGGTATTGCGGCGGCATACCGCGCGGGCGCCTGCCTAACCAATATGGAATTTGTACAGTTCCATCCGACTGCGCTTATTCATCCGGATAAAAATATGCGTCATTTTCTTATATCGGAAGCGCTTCGCGGCGAGGGGGCAATTCTCCGTAACAGAAAAAGCGAGCCGATTATGGAGGGCGTTCATCCTATGAAGGACCTTGCACCGAGAGATATTGTTGCAAGGGCAATCGTAAGCGAAATGCGGAAACACGACGTGCCGAACGTATATCTTGATATAACGGCAAAACCAAGGGATTTTCTTAAAAACAGGTTCCCGAGTATATATAAAGAATGTATGAGTCGTGGTATTGATATTGCGGTTAACTGGATTCCGGTTGTGCCCGTTCAGCATTATTTTATGGGCGGCATCAAGACCGATATAAATGCACAGACAAATATTGAGGGGCTTTATGCCTGCGGCGAATCGGCGTGTACGGGTGTGCATGGTGCAAACCGCCTTGCAAGTAACTCTCTTCTTGAATGTCTTGTATACGGACGCCGTGCGGCCGAGAGCATAAACGAAAGCTTTGCTGGTGGCAAACGAAAAAATGAAATTCTGTGCGATAATACAAAACACGGCGTGGATATTGATTTTGAAACATACCGCTCCAAAATATGTAATACAATGACCAAAAAAGGCGGTATTATCAGAAACGAAACTGAAATGGCAGAAGCTATGGAGCTTGTGGGTGACATTGAAAATATGCTTAAAACTGCAAGCCTTTGCGAAATTGAAGAATATGAAGCATTCAATATTTCGCAGGTTGCGCTTGAAATTCTGCGCAGTGCAAGAGCACGAAAAAAATCAGTCGGTGCACATTACAGAAGCGACAGCATTTAAGGAGTATACTTAAGGAGGATAATTATGACAGACCTTTTTATGATTGATGACATTATAAAATCCGCACTTCGTGAGGATGTGGGAACAGGGGATATAACAACAAATTCCACCATTCCGGCGGATAAAGAAATAAGCGGAAAATTTATTGCAAAAGAACACGGCGTTGTTTGCGGCCTTCCTGTAGTAGAACGTGTTTTTGCCATTGTGGATAGTGAAATCAAACTTTCCTGCAAAGCAAAAGACGGCGACTATGTTGAAAAAGGTGATATTATTGCTGAAGTGTCGGGTCCGGCCCGTTCAATTCTTACAGGTGAAAGGGTTTCGCTCAATTTTCTTCAGCTTATGTCGGGAATTGCAACCCGCACAAGGCTTTGCGTAAAACAGGTAGAAGGCACAAAAGCAATGATAACCGATACAAGAAAAACCACACCCGGACTACGCGCGATTGAAAAATATGCCGTAAAGGCAGGCGGCGGACATAACCACCGTTACAACCTTGCCGACGGTGTGCTTCTTAAAGACAATCATATTGCGGCGGCAGGCGGCATCACAGCTGCAGTAAAAGCGGCAAGAGGAAATATTCCGCACACACTCAAAATTGAAGTTGAAGTAGAAAATATGCAGATGGTGGAGGAAGCAGTTTCCTGCGGTGCGGATATTATTATGCTTGATAATATGACCATAGATGAAATGGCGGCGGCGGTTAAATTTATTGACGGACGCGCACTTGTTGAAGCGTCGGGTAATATGGGCGACCGCGACCTTATGGAAGTGGCAAAAACCGGTGTTGATATAATTTCAATCGGCGCACTTACACATACTATCAAGGCCATGGACATAAGTTTAAGGTTTAAAGTATAATAAACAAAAAAATCCTGACGCATCGCGTCAGGATTTTTATTGCGGGGGAACATATAAATAAGGTTATGGTTTGTTTATCAAATCCGTCATGTCTTTCGGCAGGTTCGTTTCAAGCATCACTTCGGTTTTTGTATGCGGATGTGTGAACGTTATTTTTTTGCAATGCAGCCGCACGCTTTCGTCTTTCTGCGGCGCTCCATACAAATCATCGCCATATATTGGAGTGCCGATATGAGAAAGATGCACGCGAAGCTGATGCGTTCTGCCTGTGCGGGGGAAAAGTTTTACAAGTGAAAGTCCGTTTGATGTAGAAACCGTTTCATAATCGGTTACGGCTTTTTTTCCGTCTTCGGCAACACACCGGAGAATAACACTTTCTTTAAAGCGCCTGATAGGAGCATCAATTCTCCCTTTGGGAGGGTCGGGAACTCCACATACTACTGCGGCATATTCTTTATGGATTTTGCCGAACTTCATATCCTCGCCTAAAATGGCAGCGGAAACCGGATTTTTTGCAACAAGCACCACGCCTGATGTATCACGGTCAAGCCTTGTTATTGCGCGGAACGTAAAATTCTGTCCGGTAAAATAGTGCATAAGTCCGTTTGCAAGCGTATCTTCATAATGATTCTGCGACGGATGTGTCGGCATGTTGCGCATTTTATTTATTGCAATAATATCCTCATCCTCGTATATTATATCAAGAGGAATATCGCCCTCGGGAATTTCGGAGCGTTCGTCGGGGACGGTAAGTGTAAGTTCGTCGCCTTCGCATACCTTTTTATCCACAAAAACACGCCCTCCACACAGCATAATTCCGTCATCTGTTTGTTTAAGCCCTGTAATAACAGATGCCGATAGCCCGAGGTGAGTCTGCAATATATATTTAACTGTTTTTCCCTGCAACTCGGCAGGAATTTTTAAACGTATAATTTTATCCATAATTTCACCGGTTTTATCTTACCATATAGGAAAACAATTGTCAATTAAGCCTTGACAAAAAAAGAGGAAGTAGTATAATTTTATTGAAGGGATAAAGACTTAAAAAACTGCAGGAGGAAAACTGAAGGTGGTTTTCAGAAAAGCAACAGAAGCGGACATAGATAAAATTGAAGAAATATATTTGGATGTTATTGATTGTGAAGAAAAAGGATTTACAACAATTGGGTGGTTGCGAGGTGTTTATCCCACAAGAAAAACGGCAGAGGATGCGCTTTTAAGGGACGATCTTTTTGTTGCGGAAGACAGTGGCAGAGTTGCAGGTGCCGCCATAATCAATAACTGTCAGGTGGATACATATAGTCGGGCAAACTGGCTGTATAAAGCTTCGGATGATGAGGTTATGGTACTTCACACGCTGGTTATATCACCCAAAACATCGGGCAAAGGATACGGCAAACAGTTTGTGCACTTTTATGAACAGTACGCTCTTTCAAACGGATGTCCGTATCTGAGAATAGATACAAACGAAAAAAACACAAGAGCAAGGGCAATGTATAAAAAGCTCGGGTTTGAAGAAATTGATATAATTCCGTGCAATTTTAATGGGATAAAAGGCATTGGTCTTGTGCTTCTTGAAAAGAAACTTAGCTATGATTAAAACAAATTATAAAATCTTAATGGATAAAGAAATTGAATATATAAAAGCATCGGGGAAAAAGCCGAAACTTCTTCTTCATGCGTGCTGTGCGCCGTGCAGTAGTGCGGTGCTTGAATTTTTAGAAAAAACCTTTGATATTACGGTGTTTTTCTATAACCCAAATATATCGCCTGAAAGCGAGTTTTTGTTCCGCCTTGATGAGCTTTGTCGTCTTGTTCCCGAAATGGGATTTTCGGCGGATGTTGTAAGTCCCCCGTATGACAATGCGGAATTTGAATCGGTTATAAAAGGTATGGAGGATTTATCCGAAGGCGGCGCAAGATGCAAAGAATGTTACCGCCTGAGGCTTGAAAAATCAGTAGCCTATGCAAAGGAAAACGGGTTTGATTATGTGACAACCACACTTTCCGTAAGCCCGTATAAAAACGCCGTGTGGCTTAACGAAATCGGGCAGGAGCTTAGCGAAAAGAATGGGGTAAAATATCTGGTTTCCGATTTTAAAAAAGGTGACGGATATAAACGCTCGTGTGCACTTTCCGCCGAGTATAATCTGTATCGGCAGAACTACTGCGGATGCATATATTCAAAAAGCAAGGAGGAAAAATAATGCCGTATATTGCAATAAAAGCTTATCCGAAGGATGAGGAAACAAAGAAAAAAGTAGTGGACGAAATAAATGAAGTATTTTTAAAATACTGGGGATGCCCGAAAGAAGCAATTTCAATTTCGGTTGAGGAATTTGCGCCTGATAAGTGGGAAGAACAGGTCGTGATTCCGGAAATAAAACCGAATAGTGATAAAATGATGATTTTATCAGGCGAAAAGAAATATTAAGATGCGGTGAAAAGAATGAAAAAGGAAAATAATATTTTAATTGCATTTATTCTAAATCTTGTGTTTTCGGTTTTTGAATTTGCCGGCGGCGTTTTTACCGGCAGTGTTGCAATTATGTCGGATGCGCTGCACGATGCGGGAGATGCGATAAGCATAGGAATTTCATATTTTCTTGAAAAAAAGAGCAAACACAAACCCGACGAAAAATATACCTACGGATATATGAGATATTCGGTTATCGGCAGTGTAATAACCACGCTTGTACTGCTTTTAGGGTCGGTGGTAGTTATTTATAATGCTGTAAAACGAATTATTTCTCCGGTGCCGATAAATTATGACGGTATGATAATTTTTGCGCTTGTTGGTGCAGGTGTGAATTTCGTTGCCGCATATGTAACTCGCGGCGGCGATTCGCTTAATCAAAGGGCGGTTAATCTTCATATGCTTGAAGACGTGCTCGGCTGGATAGTAGTTCTTATAGGTGCTGTGATAATGCGGTTCACTGACATTTCGGTAATTGACCCCGTTATGTCAGTTGCGGTTGCGGTATTCATACTTATAAATGCGGTTAAAAACTTAAAAGAAGCACTTGATTTATTCCTTGAAAAAGCTCCAACGGGGATGGACGTTAAACAAATAGAAAAGCACATATCGGAAATAGATGGTATAAAAGGCGTTCATCATATCCACGTATGGAGTATGGACGGACATAATAATTATGCCACAATGCACGTTGTAACAAATGAGGATTCGCACGAAATAAAGGACAAAATAAGACAAGAGCTTAAAACGCTTGGTATTGGTCACGCAACGCTTGAGCTTGAAGGAGAAAACGAGCATTGCCACGAAGAAAACTGCAGTGTGGAAACGAACATTTGCGGACATCATCACCATCATCATTAAAACAAAAGCCGCCTTGGGCGGCTTTAAATCTAACGCCTATTTAGATTTTTTTCTAAATAGATATTGACGAATGTGTGGTGGCATAATATAATCTATTTAGAAATATTTCTAAATAACACAAAAAGGGAGGCAATAAAATGGGGATAAACGAAACATTAAAAGCAATTTCCGACCCTGTAAGGCGCGATATTCTGCAGATGCTTAAAAGCGGCAAAAAAACCGCAGGAGAAATTGCAGAGAAGTTCGATTTGACGGGGGCAACGGTTTCGTATCATCTTACAAAGCTTAAAAGTGCGGATTTAATTGCCGAGGAGAAATATAAGAATTTTATATATTACGAGCTTAACGCCTCGGTGTTTGAAGAGGTGCTTGCGTGGATATACGGATTAGGAGGTAATAAAGAATGAAATTTATGAAATGGAAATCACTTATAATAACATGCCTTGTTACACTTTTACCGATTGTTGCAGGTGTAGCGCTGTGGAATCAACTTCCTGCAGAAATAGCGGTGCATTTTGATATAAACGGCACCCCTGACAATTTTGCATCCAAAGCCTTTGCGGTTTTCGGACTTCCGCTTTTGATGGCGCTTTTGCAGATTATCTGTTGTGTAATAAACGATGTCAAGGCATATCAGCATGGTCCGCGTGTGAAGTTTGAACGTGTAACCAAATGGATTATTCCGTGTATGAGTATTGTGCTCCAGAATGCAATATTTGCATTTGCGCTCGGTAAAAATGTGGATATGAGGGCTGTTGCACTGCTTCTTGTGGGTGTTGTAATGATTGTTACAGGCAATTATTTGCCGAAATTTGATTATATCAAAAATTATAATCTTGATACCGAAAAAGCAAGAAAAATAAACAGATTTATCGGAATTGAAACAGTTATAATGGGACTTCTTTCAATAGTTTCCATATTCCTGCCACCGATATTTTCTTTATACTGGCTAATTCTTCTTATACCTTATGCAATAATTGCCGCTATATACGGAATTAGGGTAGGGCGAAAATGAAAAAAACGGTAGTTTATAACGGGAAAAGATTTTGTTATGACTTGCAGTACAAAAATGTTAAAAACTTAAATCTTCGCATCAGGCCCGATGGCAGTGTGCATGTCTCTGCAAATAAGCGGGTTTCTGAAAAATTTATAGATGAATTTGTGCTTTCAAAAGTAAAATACATTTTAAAAGCACAGGAAATGTATGAAAATAAAGAGAAGACTCAATATTTTTCCGAAGAGGAAATCAAAACATATATTTTTTCATTTTGCGAAAAAGCGTATCCGTATTTTGTGCAAAAAGGCGTGAAATATCCCGAAATTAAGTTTCGGAAAATGACATCGCGATGGGGCAGCTGTAATACGGTAAAAAGGATTCTTACATTTAATATAAACCTTATGTATACACCGCCCGAATGTGCAGAGTATGTCGTGTGGCACGAATGGACACATTTTCTTCATGCAAACCATTCAAAAGCTTTTTATGCCGAGCTTGAAAAGGTATGCCCCGACTGGAAAATATGCAGAAAAAAGCTAAAAAACGTAAATAATTGACATAAATAGCATTCCCCCCTGAATATAATAAACAGAAAATTATATTCAGGGGGAAAGTCATGAAAAAATCATTGAATCTGTGGCAAATTGCAGGATTTATTTTTACCGGAGCAGCAGGTGTGCTGCTCCATTTTCTTTTTGATTGGACAAGAGGCAGCATTTTGATTGCTCCGTTTTCGGCAGTAAATGAGTCCATATGGGAACATATGAAACTATTATTTTTTCCTATGTTTTTGTTTGCAATTATTGAAAACCGATATTTTAAAGAAGATTTCTGGTGTATAAAACTTATTGGGATAGTGACAGGAACAGTGCTTATACCAATACTGTATTACACTATTAACGGCGTATTTGGTCCTGTGCCCGACTGGGTTAATATTGCAATATTTTTTGCGTCGGCAGCGGCAGCATATATACTTGAAACAAAGCTTTTTAAAACCGGTATAAACTGCAAATATCCGGTAGCCGCACTTGTGGTACTGTGTCTGATTGCGCTTCTTTTTGCAGTATTTACTTTTGCACCGCCGCACATCCCGCTGTTTCGGGAGCCTATTGCGGGAGGGTACGGAATATAATGTGACGTTTACAGTAGTTTTGAAGGTTCCGGGGTAACCCTCTAAATAAAATTAAAGCTTTTGATAAACCTCAAAAGCCTTAAAAATGGCGGAGAAGGTGGGATTCGAATCTGCATGTGCGTTAAGGCAAACGCATTTCGAGCTCCTAGACACTCTTTTTAGATAGAGTAAATAAGCGGAAGTTAAAGGAACTTAAAAAGCGATAAAAACCGCATAAAATAAGGGCTTTGAGGGCTTAAAAACCTTCAAAGCCTTTGCTGTTCTCTAAAATTTCGTATTGCCGCTTTTTGATGCATTTTTTGGGTTTTCGCTAGAAAAGTGCTAGAAAAATGTTAGATAAAATATTTCAATAAAACATATTGACATTTTTCTATGTGTCGCATATAATATATATAGATGATTATCTATGTG
>JAZRHB010000023.1:0-26431 GCA_045644605.1 Clostridia bacterium | reverse complement strand
GAGCCATATCCCCTTCGTGAACATAACCACACACTGAACATACAAATTTTTTCATAACTTTTTCCTCCATAAAATATATTTTTAATTTATTTTTTTGCAATTTTTGCAAGTGCCCATAAACACTACATTATGATATTCTATATCCGCACCGCTTTCTTTTGCGGCTGCTTTGTCCATTCCGGCACTATATTCTATATCAATATCCGAAACTGATTTACACCCTTTACAAAACATATGATAGTGCGGTTTGTTATATCCGTCATAATGCTCCATTCCGTCCCCCGCATCAATTTTTATAACCTCGCCTTCTGCAACAAGCTCCGCAAGGTTACGGTATACTGTACCGAGGCTGATGTTTGGAATTTCCTGCCTTACAATATCATAAACCATATTTGCACTTGGGTGAGATTTGGTGTTTCGAAGTGCGCCGAGAATAGCTTCCCTTTGTTTGCTGTAACGCCTTTTTTGCATCATATCATCACCCTTCGTAAATAATAATAGTAATTGTTACTATTTATAGTATAGCATATATTTTTGATTTGTCAATAGTTTTTTTAAAATTTTTATGCCAATCCCTCCGTCTGCCTGCGGCAGCCCCCCTCCCTTTACAAAAGGGAGACTTTTTTCAAAATATGTATTGAAAAAAATTCCATCCTGAATATTCAGGATGGAAAGAGTAAAAGGACAGACAGTTCATTTACTGCGTGTTAGGTTTAAAGTTGGGGGCATTACAATGAACTGTCTATGAATATTAATATGTAAGATTTTCCGAACTGTGCATTACTTCTAAGTATCCAAGATTATCAGTATAATGGTCTACATAAACATCAATATAGTCACCTGACTTAGCAGCCAGACGAATGTTTGTATTAAGCTCGTCTCGATTCCAACCTTCGTACCTTTCAGAGGAAATCCATACACCATTTTTATAAACTGTCACATCATGATATATATGCTCTACATCGGTATATGCAGTTGTATCTATATCAATGTTTACTCCTCCGCTCACCTTACTAATTTCCACATACCCTTCAAACAAATATACAGAATCAATAATTTTGATGCCGCACACATTTAGAGTTTGTGCATACACCACAGTTGAAAACGCCATACATCCCATTAACGCCATAAAAATAAGATTTTTAATTATTTTTTTCATTTGAAGACACCTCTCTTGTTTTTATTATTTGTAAATATAAACAAGAAATAAATCTTTTTTCTTCAAAATTCAATTATAATATTTTAGATTTTTTAAAATATTTTCCATTTCATTTATATCAAGATTGGTTGTCAATTCATATTTTACATTGTCCGAATTCCACGCCGCCATATACAACCGTATATTAGATTCACTTGTAATATCAAGTAATTTCCCTTCCATTCCCAGCACCTTACAGTCAGTAAGATTAAATTTATTATTTTCTGTTTCTACCACTGCACCTCCTTCTCCTATTCCTCTTTGATAAAACCTAATCCATTTTTCTCCACTTTCAAATCTCAAGTATATAGATGAAATATCATCTCTTATTTCCGTCAGTTCCATTCCGGACGGAAGCCAGCCGGGAACAATCAGTTCGTTTTTATTTTCAAATTCTTTTATAATATTATATCTGCTGTCATCAATTTTAGTTGTAGTTATATATAAAGTTGTTCCCGAGATATCTGTGTAGGTTTTAAACAAGAATGTTCGGACTGCAGATGTGTTAAGCGCCAGCGCCATCAAAACAACCAATGTTGCCGCAAGGATAATGATTTTTCTGTAAGAAATGCGGCGGTGTTTGATTTTTGCCACTGTTTTTTTATAGATGCGGTTTTTCTGCTGTTCTATACGTTTAATTTCTTCGTCCGTCATATCACAAACCACTTCTTCATTTGCAATATCCTGTGCGTATTTTTCTATTGCCTCTTCAATGATAATATCAAGAACTTTATCGTTTAAGCTTTTATTATTCATTACAGTTTCACCTCTTCTTTAGAAAGCAATTTTTCTTTCAGAATTTGTTTGCCGCGGCTCAGCTGCGTATACACAGTTTTAGGTTTCCTTTGCAGGACTTCTGCAATTTTTTCAGGTGTCATATGAAATTTGAAGCTCAACAAAAGAACATCGGCATATTTCTTGTCCATATTTCTCATTTCTTCGTAAATTCTTTCTACACTATCTGCATTCGCTACCAAATCAGCCGGGTCGTTTTCTTCCTTTGTAACAACCGCATACATAATATCATCGTCAATATCAAGCACTCTTTTATCTTTTGAGGCTTTCTTCTTCAGAAAATTTATTGCCGTATTGCGGGCAATGGTGGCAATCCAAGCCTTTGCAGAAGTATCGTCGGTAATAACATCCAGCGTTTTCCATACATTTGTAAAAACTTCCTGAACAATATCTTCTGTTTCTTCCGAATTATGTTTAAGTACATTCATGACAATTTTGTATGTATAACAATAATACGTGTTATAAATATTACTGAATTTTTCATCATTCTTTTTAGTGTTGTTGCTAGTTATAAAAAATATCATTTGTATCCCTTTCCGATTATTTATAATATTACAAAAAGTGAATCATTATATAAACAACCAAGCTGCGTCTTTTTCTTCAAATTAATTTATAAAATTTTCCCATTCGTATAATTTTAATATATTATAACATATATCAAGTCCAATGTCATCGATTTTTTACAATTACGCATAAAGTTTGAAGAATTAAAATATTAAAAACTGTTTATATGTGTATAAGAAAATAAATGCGCATATAATTTTCTTTAATGCAATTCTCATAAATTCAAAACACCTATTTTTTTCTTACTATTTTGAATTTTGAGTTTTGCAAAAATTTAAAACTAAAGATGGAAATGACGATGTTTATGAAGAAATTTACATCAATTGTGTTATGTGTTGTAATGGTATTAGGATGCATGGCGTTTTCTATCAGCGCCGCAGATAATCCGGATTATTTATATAACAGATCCGAATATTATTCTGCAATTCAGTCAAGGGGTAACTATGAACCATCTACAAGTAATGTTGTTTTATTACCTGAAGGTAGCGGTAGTTTTGATTATTCGTTTGCAAATAAGACAATTCAATATTCAGATTTTGTAATATCTCCTCAAACACCAACTACCGGGATAAGAATGTCATTTGAAGCAACTTCTGCTTCTCATAATGTATCAATAGAAGTAATTCGATTAGACACAGACGAAACTGTATATAGCGGCACTTTGTCAATGCTCAATGGTTTTGAACAGGAAGTCTGGTTGAGTTTTACATACTTAGAAAGAGGCCGCGGCTACTATATTAAGCTAACCAACCCTTCCATAAGTGATGCAAGCGGAACATTTACAATTACTGGTTAACAAAGGAGGATAAAAAAATGAAAAAAATCATTTCTTTGATAGTTGTACTTACTTTAGCTGTTTCTTCTGTACTTTGTATACATGCCGCAAATGGCGCTAATATATTAACGATGTCAGCTATTGAGCTAAGCGGTTTATCTGATGAGATTTCAAATATGTTGAAAGACAAAATCGAAAATGGCGAAACTATATATTATGGCCAAGGAACAACTAACCCTGATTATTTAAACGAAAATGTTAAAACAAGAGGTATTCCTACTGATAGAATTAGCTTGCCTTCCGGCGGTGGCTTTTTCAGTTTTGATATGGAATATGGTAATGTATATTATTCTCCGTACTTGCTCTATGCAGAGTCAGCATGCACAATGAAACTTTACAGAACTTGTACAGTAAAAAATGATCCATGCAACATCAATCTTCAGGTTTTTGACAAAACCACAGATACAATGGTATTCAGCAATGACCTTTATGTTGATGAAACTGGTGCAACCTTATCCATTCCTCTTTCTGCAACACATGAATATTATATTATAACTGCACCTCTTACTGCCGGGGAATCCCATGTAACCTTTGTTGTTTCCGGCGAATAATCCAATGATGTAAGCTGGGAATTTTTAAATTTCCAGCTTTTGTTATAATTTTTATTAAAGGAGTGTGTTTATGAAGAAAAAGATTTTAGCATTATGTATTGCTCTATTATGTGTGATTTCGTCCAATGTTGTTTTAGCATCAAATGAACAATATTACGATTTTTCACAAACATTAAGCTATGCAGAATCAGAAAAGCTTGTTACACGGGCTGAATTCTCTCAGTATTTATCAAATCTTTTGAACAAAAAAGGAATTTCAGCCAATCTAAGTGATGAACAATCTTTTTCTGATATGACAACAGAGCATAATTATTATACCGATGTTTTGCTATTGAAAAACCTATCTATTGTGAACGGAGACGGGAACGGAATTTTTAGACCGGATGATAATATAACGTACGCAGAAGCGGTAACAATGATCAGTCGTGTTTTTGCAACTGACCAAAAAATTACTGAAAATCACGGAACTTATCCCTTAGGCTATGTAAAGTATGCTGCCAATATGGGTTTACTTAAAGGTGTAGCAGCCCGCTTTGAAGATAAAGTAAATTTAAAAGATTTATATATTTTATTAAATAACGTTGAACAGGATATTAAAGTTTATGATATAATGGAAAAATTGGGTTGTGATACATATAATGGTGAAGTTTATATAGATTATTATCCAAAAAACTGGCAAGGATTTGAAGAAAAACCTATTACCGGTACAAACGGCTATTTCAAAATCTTACCAGCAAAACTAATGTATTCGTATGACAACGTAAATTGGAATACGCTGTACGAAGATATTGGCGAAGAAAGAGTATATTATAACTTGCCGGCTGATGTGAATATTGAAGGAGCAAGATATGCATGGGAGTACAACTGTTTTGTTAATGCTCCGTTTGATGTTGACAAAAAATACTATTCATATGATAATAAAACATGGTTTGAAGGAACACCTGATAACGGTTCTGATTATTCGGTGCCTCTCTATTCAGATACCTTTACAATGGGTATTAATAAAGAATCTATTATTTTTGATGCAGACAGCGGTCTATATTTTGCTTGGCAACCTTATGAAACAAACTCATATATGTCAAAAAGGTATGAAACTGTTTTATTGCAGCTCAAATACAATATGATTTGGGTTTCTAAAGATTCAGAAAACTGGATTGGAATACAAATTCCGGAGGATATGATGTTTTTTACAAGTGCCGGAATTAACAGAAGCGCAAAAGCATTAATTATTGACGGTGCTGTAAATTTCACTCAGGAAGAACAAGAGTACATTAATAATGAGGAAAAGACAGCTGCTGAATTAGGGCTTGGATATGATAAACCTTTGTATAAAACAGAAAAATACATACTCAAATTTTCTGATATAAACAAGTTATTTGAATAGTACAAAAGGACGAACCTAAGTTCGTCCTTTATCATTATAATGTAACGCCGTCTTTAAAAATTGATATTTCTTTATATCCGTTTATTTCGTTATTTGTTTTCTTACCTGAAGCTACTTCAAGAACGTAGTTTACAAAATCTTCTGTTATATCCTTATCTTCAAGGATAGGACCTGCGTTATAGTCAATCCAGTTGGATTTATTTTCTGCAAGGGCTGTATTTGTTGCAACCTTAACAGTCGGTACAGGTGCGCCTACGGGAGTTCCACGTCCTGTTGTGAACAGGATAATCTGACATCCGCTTGCGGCAAGGTTTGTTACCGCTACGATGTCATTACCCGGACCTGTGAGAAGGTTAAGACCCTGAACTTTAACGCTGTCGCCTATTTCGATTACGTCTTTAACATTGGCGCTTCCGCCTTTCTGAACGCAGCCTAGTGATTTATCTTCAAGAGTTGTGATACCGCCTTTTTTGTTACCCGGTGACGGGTTTTCATATACAACCTGATTATATCTCATAAAGTATTCTTTGAAATCATTGATAAGACTTACAGTTTTATCAAACACTTCTTTATTTACGCATCTGTTCATAAGAATTGTTTCTGCGCCGAACATTTCCGGTACTTCTGTAAGAACTGTGCTTCCGCCCATTTCAATAATTTTGTCGGAAAATCTTCCTACGAGCGGGTTTGCTGTGATGCCGGAGAAACCATCTGAACCACCGCATTTAAGACCTACTGTAAGTGCGGATACGGGACATTTTTCGCGTTTGAAGGTTTTTGCATAGCTAACCAGCTCGTCAATAAGCTCAAGACCTGCTGCAACTTCATCATTTACTTCCTGCGCAACAAGGAATTTAACTCTTTTATCATTAACTTCGCCGAGAACTTTTTTAAATTCAGGGATGTTATTATTTTCGCATCCGAGGCCGAGAACAAGCACACCGCCTGCGTTTGGATGATTGATAAGACCTTTGAGGACTTTCTGTGTCATAGCATGGTCATCGCCAAGCTGTGAGCATCCGAACGGATGGTTGAATGTGCAGATTTCCATATCGGGATGTTTTGCTCTTGCTTTATTCACAATAAGCTCTGCTGTTTTATTGATACAACCTACTGTACCGATAATCCAGATTTCGTTACGAACGCCAACACTTCCGTCTTCACGTTTGTAGCCGTCAAAATATACTGTTTCCGATTTCTTTTCTTTGGAAAGCTGCGGCTGGTATGTATATTCTAAGATACCATCAAGGTTTGTTTTTGTATTATGTGTATGAACGTGTTCGCCTTCTTTAATATCGCAGGTTGCATAGCCGATAGGGTATCCGTATTTAATTACGTTTTCCCCTTTTTTAATGTCACGTTTTGCAATTTTATGACCGCTTAATTCCCCGTCGATGCAAACTGTTACGTTATCTCTTTCGTGTATTGTAATTTTTTTCATTTTACTACCTCTTTCATTGCTTCTCTTACGCCGATTGTCATTATTTTTTCATAATGTCCGTTCACAACATCATAAAGCATTGTTAAATCTTCGTCCCAGTAATCTGTGCGTTTTAAGATATCGGCAACGGATGCTGTTTTCATATATTCCATAATTTCCGCATCGTCATTTGATTTATCTGTTCTGTAGAACGCAATAAGTGCCGCAAGCGAGAATGCAAGAGTGTTCGGAATTTCGTTTTTGAGTTTCATATATCCGAGAAGTGACGGAAGAACTCTTACTTTGAATTTTGATACAGAGTTGAGTGCTATGCTTAAGAGATAGTGTTTGATATACGGATTTGAAAATCTTTCAAGCACGGCAGATGCGAAATCCATAAGCTCTTCTTTCGGGAGTGTGAGTGTCGGGATAATTTCATCATAAAGGCCCTGCATCATATAACTTGAAACGAGCTTATCATCCATTGCTTCTTTAACTGTTTCAAGTCCCGCAAGATGTGCCGCAAGCACCATCATTGTATGTGCACCATTAAGAATTCTTACTTTTCTTGCTTTATACGGTGTTACGTCATCTGTCCAGATTACGTTAAGACCGATTTTGTGCAGCGGTAGCTCTTCGGAAAGCTTTTTATCTCCTTCAATTACCCAAAGGTGGAAAATTTCCGCTGTATCAAGAACAGCATCTTTATATCCGAGTTGTGCTTCGATATCTGCCGCTTCGTCTCTCGGGTATCCTGTTACGATACGGTCAACAAGTGTGTTTGTGAAGTAGTTTTCTTCTTCAATCCATTTAATGAAATCTGCACCTAAGTTCCAGCTTTCTGCGTATTTGATTACACATTTTTTAAGGTTGTCACCGTTATAATCAATAAGCTCGCAAGGGATAAGGATAAATCCGTCAAGTCCAAGGTCAAATCTTTTCTTGAGAAGAAGTGTAAGTTTACCCGGATATGAAAGGTTAGGTGCGTTTGCCGCATCTTCTTCTTTATATTCAATACCCGCTTCTGTTGTGTTGGATACAATAAATCTATATGTAGGAACGGATGCAAGGTTTAAAAATCCTTCCCAGTCGGAATACGGATTGATACCTTTTGTGATACATTCAACTTTTGTTGTATCATACACTTTTTCGCCGTTCTGAAGACCGCGGAGAATAAGTGTATAAAGTCCGTCCTGCTCCATAATTTTGTCTACAAGACCCATTTCAAGCGGCTGAACAAGTGTTACACCTGCACCAAAACCTGTTTCCTTATTGAGCTTATCAAACATCCAGTCAACAAACCCTCTTAAAAAGTTTCCTTCACCGAACTGAATTACTCTGTCGGTAAGTGTGTGTGCTATTTCACGCTTTAATTCCATTTTTACATCCTCCTATATTTTACCTTTAAATTTTCTATATTTATTCGGTGATATTCCTTTTAGTTTTTTGAACACATCACCAAAATAGTTACTTTCCCGAAATCCGCATTTTTGCGCTATTTCAGATATTGAAAGCTGCGTTTCAAGCAGCATTTCATCCGCTTTTTTAATTCTTACATTGGTAAGATATTCGCTAAATTTAAGACCCGTTACCCGTTTGAATTTCTTTGAAAAATAGCTTTCGCTCATATAGACATAATTTGCAACATCCGCAAGTGTTATGTCCCTATTATAGTTTTCGTATATGTATTTTGCCGCCATCTGGATTTTTTCTTCCGTAATTTCAATTTCAGGCGTTGCTTTTTTATTATATCTGTTGATAAACACAAAAAGCTCTGACAGATAGTTCTTTATGAGAAGTGAGGAGTATCCGTCGGCACTCTCTCCTTCTTTTTCTTCTTTCATACGTTCAAAAAGCCCGAGCACATACTCTCGTCTTGATTCGGGAACCGAAATTTTTGTTACTTCAAAAACCTTTTTAATAGCATCCTTTCCCATTTCGGCACAGATTGATTTTACAAATTCGTCCGAAAAGTTGATAAGAAATCTTGTGTGAGT
Source organism: Clostridia bacterium (assembly GCA_045644605.1). Classification (GTDB taxonomy): domain Bacteria; phylum Bacillota; class Clostridia; order RUG12999; family RUG12999; genus RGIG4103. The sequence continues at coordinate 17,687 of JAZRHB010000023.1, read as the reverse complement.
ATGTTTCTGAAGTGACGTTGTTCTGTGAATTGTTCCTTTCGGCACAAGTATCATATCATCCTTTTTAATGTCATAAATTGTGTGATTGACAAGATACCTTCTTGTGCCCGAAACAAGATAGTAAATTTCATATGCATTATGATAGTGTGAATCAGCTACAAAACGTTCGTTTGCACGTTTTGCTTTGTTTATATAGAAATCAAGCTTTTCCATATATCACACTCCTTTTTACCAAATCGTATATATTGTATCACAATTTTTGGGATTTGTATAGCATATTTTTCATTTATATAGCAAAAAAACAGTATTTTGTTAAAATTAGACAATATATTCCCTTGACTTTACTGAACTTTTGTTATAGTATTATTGTAGATACAAATCTAAAAACATAGGAGTTGTGATTATGAAAAGATATGCACAGGTAGGCACCAGCTACAGAGGGTATATGATGTACGCTTCCAACCTTGTAAAAGAATTCGGCGATTGTGCCGAGCTTGTTGGACTTTGCGACCTTAACCCGAAACGTGCTGCTGTTTACAACAGTGAACTTGGTACAAACATACCAATTTTTACTGATTTCGAAGAAATGATTAAAACAGTTAAACCCGACGTTGTTATTGTAACAACAATTGACTGTTGGCACCACGAGTACATAATTAAAGCTATGGAAATGGGTTGCGACGTTATTTCCGAAAAACCGCTTACAATGGATGCTGACAAATACAAGCTTATTGCCGAGGCTAAAGAAAGAACAGGACGTGACCTTACGGTTACATTTAATCTCCGTTTTGCTCCGTTCCCCTACAGAGTTAAAGAACTTATTTCCGAAGGCGTTATCGGCGATATTTTAAGTGTTAACTTTGAATGGATTCTTGACACCATCCATGGTGCGGACTATTTCAGACGTTGGCACAGATATAAAGAAAATTCCGGCGGACTTCTTGTTCACAAATCAACTCACCATTTTGACCTTATGAACTGGTATCTTGGTCAGGATCCGGTTGCAGTAAATGCATTCGGCGGAACAAAGTTCTACGGCAAAAATGGTGTAAAACGAGGCGAACGTTGTCTTACATGTCCGCACAAAAAAACTTGCGAATACTATTTCGACATCGAAAGCGACGATTTCATGAAAAAGCTTTACAAAGATGTTGAAGATGTTGACGGCTACTACCGCGACCGTTGTATCTTTGCTGAAGATATTACAGCAGAAGACTCTATTGCTCTTAACATTGAATACAATAAAGGAACTGTTGTATCATATTCTCTTACAGCTCATACTCCGTATGAAGGATACAGAATGTGCTTTAACGGTACAAAAGGAAGAATGGTTGTTGAAAACTTCTGCCGTATGATTGATACAAACCACGCAGATGAAATGACTAAGAAAATTACAATTTACAACCGTCTTGGTGAAGAAATTGTTTACAATTATCCTATAAACGATACACGTCTTGGCGGACACGGCGGTGGTGACATCAGACTTCTTAATATGATTATCCGCGGTGGTATCGAAGATCCTCTCGGACAGCAGGCAGGTCTGCACGAAGGTGCAATGTCAATTATGATTGGTATTGCAGGTAACGTTTCAATGAAAGAAAACCGCAGAGTTACAATTGAAGAATTAATGAAATAATAATATAAAGGAGATAAATTTTTATGGAAATTCGTATTTGTGAAAATCCGGCGGCACTTGGTGCTTCTGCAGCGGAGTATACTGCAAAAATCTTAAACGATGCTATTGCAAAAAAAGGTAATGCAAGAATTGTTTTATCAACAGGAGCTTCCCAGTTTGATACAATTGCTAACCTTGTAAAACAGGACGTTGACTGGAGCAAGGTTGAAATGTTCCATCTTGATGAATATGTTGATCTTCCCGAAACACATATTGCAAGCTTCAGAAAATACTTAAAAGAAAAATTTGTTGCTCATGTCCCGACACTTAAAGCTGCTCATTTTGTTGACGGTACACCTGAAGGAATTGCAGCTCTTACAAAAGAACTCAGAAGCGCTCCTATCGATGTAGGTCTTATCGGTATCGGCGAAAACGCTCACATTGCATTCAACGACCCACCGGCAGATTTCGATACAAAAGAAGCTTACATTGTTGTTAACCTTAACGACACATGCAAACAGCAGCAGGTTGGCGAAGGCTGGTTTGCAACTGTTGACGATGTTCCGAAACAGGCTGTTTCAATGACAGTTCATCAGATTCTCCAGTGTGAAAAGATTGTTTCCTGCGTACCTTACAAGGTAAAAGCAAATGCAATCAAGGCTACACTTGAAAATGATGTAACAAACACAGTTCCCGCAACAATAATGAAAGGTCACAAAGACTTCGTTCTTTATGTTGACAGAGATTCTGCATCACTTGTATTCTAATAAGATACATACATAAAAAAGACCGCCTGTACAGGCGGTCTTTTACTTTTAGTTATATAATTTCTATTCCGAGAATATCGCAGCGGTTTGATATTAAAGTTTTTGAGCATTCCCATTTTCTCTTTTTGTTTCGTTTGCTTTATTAAACCTGCGCCACATACTTGCAGCTGCAGCTATTAATGCTATGCTTAATATAAGAAGTATTATCCATACCCATATTGTACTGTACCAGTTACCTGTTATTTCGGCAAGTGCGCCAAATCCATAGCTTGCAATTACAATACCTATACACGCAAAGACATTTATAATCCCTGCAACCGTACCCTCGCATCCGTATTTATGAAACTTTTGTATCCACGCATTCAAAAAGAAGAATGCCGCGCTGACAAAAGCATAGATTACCGAGAAAAATACAACAATAATTGCCACATTTATCTTGCCTATAAGAAGAGTAAGGAGTGTAACCGGAACTGTTATACCAAAACACAAAAGCCAGCCCGCAAGCTCGCCTTTTATGAGTTTTGGGTATAACACTCCTCTTACAAGGAAAACACCTGCCACTCCCGACAATATAATGATAAGATTGAAGCTGTTTCCTATTGCCGCTGAAATTGTTTCATATGTTTCCATAAACATTACCGGTGCATATTGGCGAAGTCCCGTGCTGACAATCTCTCTTACAAGATTTACGGGCAGTATAAGAAGAAGCCCGCTGCCAAGAATAATCTGCCATTTTGTAAGCCCGTGCTTTTTTTCTTCAATTTTTACGGCTTCTTCCGTATCGGGCACCATATGCTTACTGATTTTGTTATAGCTTGCCGCAAACACAACCGCAAACACAAGCATTACTATTGCACCAAAGGTAAAATTATCCTGCCACCGTGTTACCGCTATTGCCACCACATAAGACAGAAATGTTCCTACCGAGGTTGCAAGTGATATATAAAAAATACCCATTTTGCGATGTGATTTTTCAAGCTCGGACGAAAGTATGCGGATTATTGACGGCCACAGTGCAAACTGTGACAGCGCATTTAACACCCACGCACCCATTATCACAGGATATGAGCTGTTGATAACGGTCAGCAGATTTGCAATTCCCGAACCGACAAGTCCTATGAGTATAAGCCTGTCGGGTTTATATTTATCGGCAAGCATACCGCCCGGAATCTGCAGTATACCATATACAAGATAGAATACCGATGTGATAAGGCCTGCCGCCGATTTTGTCATTGTTCCTTCGGCTACTATTGCCGCTATTGCCGCACTTGCGGCATTTCTTGCCATTGCCACAAGCACATAGGTTGTCCATACAAGAAGAAAAAGAAGTAAGCTTATTTTCTTGTTTTTAAGTGTTTTTTCCATTTATATCCCCAGCTTTTACCACATTTTGTTGATTTCTTCTACAGTTTTTCTTACAAGCAGGTCGCCGCCCTCGTTACCCACATAACCGCTTGAAACATAAGCGCTGTAGTAGCTTCCCTTTTCGGCTTTTTCTGTTGGCAGATATCCGAGCGTATAACACGCAAGCTGAATAAGAATTGTCTGCTTTGCGCGGCTTCTTGCACGCAGTTAATTTTCCTTTTTCGTTAAGCTTATGATACAAAAAGTTTCTGCCGCCGCTTACCCCATCAATAAGTACGCCCGTATATGCACCAGGGGTTCCCACAAGACCCATTAGAAGATACTGCACGCCAAACGAGAGTTCCGACACCATTTTACATAAAATTATGTTTTTATATTTTTTAAACTGAAACGGAATTATACAAAGTATAATACCGATTATCCCGAAAACCCGTATTAAAATTTGCATATTATTCTCCCTTTCAAAATGGTATTATAACATTACGGGCCAAAATTGTCAATACATTGACAAAAAATAAAAGGTATTATATAATTAGCTTATGCGAGTGGAGCATAATAAAGGAGAATTGATATGACCGCAGAAGAAAGAAAACAAAAAAATACTTGAACTTATTAATCGTGACGGCAGTGTAAGAGTTGCCGCAGTGAGCAAACTGTTTAATATTTCTGAAGTTACAATAAGAAGCGACCTTGCCAATATGGAATATAAAGGTCTTCTGACCCGTGTGCACGGCGGCGCGGCAAGTTCACACAAACCATATTACAGCATGAACTTAAACCAGCGTCTTGATACAAATCAGGCAGAAAAACTTGTTATTGCAAAAAAGATTGCCGGAATGATTGAAAATAACGATACTGTTATGTTTAATGCCGGAACTACCACCCTTTTGGTGTTCCGCAGTTTGCCCCGGAATTTTAATCTTAATATTGTGACAAATTCAATTGCCATTGCTCTTGAAGCGGCAGAAATACCGAATTTCAATATTGTGCTTCTGGGCGGACAAACCAATTCAAAATATCAGTTTACTTTTGGCACGGATGCGTGCACTCAGCTTAAGAATTACCACGCCGACAAGCTTGTCCTTTCGGTTGATGGTATTGATAAGAAAACCGGGTTTTCTACATATTATGACAAGGAAGCAGAGATTGACCGCATTATGCTCCTGCAGGCAAATACAAAAATTGTTGCCGCCGATTTTTCCAAATTCAACCGCACTGCATTTACCAAAATTGCAGGAATTGATGTTGCGGATTATATTGCTACAAACAAAGATATCCCTGAAACGCTAAAAAAGGATATAAAAAAGAAAAACGTTGTTATAATTTAACATAAAAAGGCTTCAGCGCTATGCTGAAGCTTTTTTATTATAGACTTTTAATATATTCGTCAATTGATTTTGCGGCAGTTTTTCCGCTTCCCATTGCGAGAATAACCGTTGCCGCACCGGTTACGGCATCACCGCCGGCATACACACCCTTTATTGATGTTGCACCGGTTGTTTCATCCACCACTATACCACCCCAGGTTTTTGTTTCAAGGTTCGGGGTGGTTTTCTTTATAAGCGGATTCGGCGACTGCCCTATTGCAACAACTACCGTATCAACATTAAGAATAAATTCTGAATTTTCTATTTTTTCGGGACGTCTTCTGCCCGAAACGTCCGGCTCGCCGAGCTGCATTTTAACACATTCCATACCACTTATGCCGCCCTCGCCGTCATCAATAATACGTGTTGGGTTTGTAAGAAGCAAAAACTCAATTTCTTCTTCTTTTGCGTGGTGCACCTCTTCTTTTCGTGCCGGCATTTCTTCCTCGCTACGTCTGTATACGATATACACATTTTCCGCACCAAGACGTTTTGCCGAGCGCGCCGCATCCATTGCAACGTTACCGCCGCCAAGTACCGCCACGTTTTTGCCTATTCTTACCGGAGTGTCATATTCCGGAAATTTATATGCTTTCATAAGGTTTATTCGTGTTAAAAATTCGTTTGCGGAATATACGCCGTTTAGGTTTTCGCCTTCTATTTTCATAAACGACGGAAGTCCTGCACCGCTGCCTATGAATACTGCTTTGTACCCTTCTTCAAACAGCTCGTCAACAGAAACAATTCTTCCCACAACGGAATTTGTTCTAATTTCAACACCAAGTTCTTTTAAGAAATCTATTTCTTTTTGCACAATTTCTTTCGGAAGTCTGAATTGTGGAATTCCGTACATAAGAACGCCACCGGGTGTATGAAATGCTTCAAAAACGGTTACGTCATATCCTATTTTCGCAAGGTCGCCCGCACAGGAAAGACCTGCGGGACCTGCACCTATTACAGCAACCTTGTGTCCGTTTTTAGTAATTTCGGGAACTTTTTTATCGCCTTTTTTCATTTTATAATCAGCAACAAAACGTTCAAGTCTGCCGATTGCCACCGGCTCGCCTTTTATTCCCCTTACACATTTACCTTCGCACTGATTTTCCTGCGGGCAAACCCTTCCGCAGATTGCCGGAAGTGAGTTTGTATCTGTAATCACATCGTATGCACCGTCAAAATCTCCCGATTTGATTTTAGTTATAAAATCAGGGATTTTTACGTTTACGGGACATCCTTCCACGCATTTTGGATTTTTACAGTTAAGGCATCTTTCCGCCTCTTCTATTGCCATTTCTTTTGTATAGCCGCAAGAAACCTCTTCAAAGTTTTTGTTACGTACTGTCGGGTTTTGTTCCGGCATTGTTACTTTGTTTAAAGACATATTAGGCATAATCATTTAACCTCCTTTTTCATAAGGTTACAATGTTCATCCCTTGATGTTTGTTCTTCGGCTTTAAACATTCTGCTTCTTCTTATTGCTTCTTCAAAATCAACCTGGTGCCCGTCAAAATCGGGGCCGTCAATACATGCAAATTTTGTTTCGCCACCTACGGTAAGTCTGCAGCATCCGCACATTCCTGTGCCGTCAATCATTACGGGGTTCATACTTACTATGGTTTTTATATTCTTTTCTTTGGTTAAATTGCAAACCGCTCGCATCATCATAAGCGGACCTATTGCAATTACCATATCATAGTCGTTACCTTCTGCAATAAGGTCATCAAGCGCATTTGTAACAAAGCCTTTATGTCCGTTTGAGCCATCATCTGTTACAATAACGGTTTTATCAGAAACGGCTTTCATTTCTTCTTCAAGTATAATAAGGTCTTTATTTCTGAATCCTGCGATAAGGTGCGCTTCTGCGCCAAGATTTACAAGTGCTTTTGCCTGCGGATATGCAATGGCAGTACCAAGTCCGCCACCGATTACGGCAACTTTTTTAAGTCCTTCAAGTTCGGATGGTGTACCGAGCGGACCTACAAAATCAAGTATATATTCTCCCTCGCTTAAAGCGTTAAGAAGAGATGTTGTTTTTCCTACTATCTGGAATATTATTGTAACCGTTCCTTTTTGCGCATCAAAATCCGCAATGGTAAGAGGTATTCTTTCCCCCGTTTCATTTACGCGGAGTATGATGAACTGACCGGGCTGGGCTTTTTTTGCTACTGCCGGAGCATCAATTTCCATTAATGTAACTGTATCATTAAGAATTTTCTTTTTAACTATTTTATACATATAAACCATTCTCTCTGTTTTACTTGCTTTTTATTTTACAACATTTTTACGTTATCGTCAAATGTTTTTTATTACATTATAAGCATCCTATCATACTCAAAGGTCATGTCTAGAGTAGTTGTTCTATTCCTCAAAGAATAAGACTTGCCCGCAAAAAATTTCGCAGGCAAGGTTGTTTCTTTATATTTGAGACTGCCGTTTACCGCTACCATAGCGACATACACAAGCCCCTATATGTTCATATGTATTTCTCGTTTATTCAAGACCTTCCCAAAGTCCGTTGAGATATACTGCACCGAGTGCTCTGTCATAAAGACCGTAACCCGGTTTTCCTGTTTCGCCCCAGATCATACGACCATGGTCAGGACGGATAGGACCATCAAATCCGATTTCTTTATATGCTTTCATAATTTCGCGCATATCAAGTGAACCTTTGCTTGAAAGGTGTGCGGATTCTTCAAATGAACCTTCTTCTGTGATAAGGATGTTACGGCAGTGACCGAAGTGAATTCTGCCCATTTTACCGAAATATCTTACCATATCGGGAATGTCGTTTTCTTTTGTTACGCCAAGAGAACCGCTGCAAAGTGTGATTCCGTTGTACGGGCTGTCAACAAGTTTGCAGAATCTTTCAAGGTTTTCTTTGCTTGTGATAATTCTTGGAAGTCCGAAAATCGGCCACGGCGGGTCGTCCGGATGTATTGCCATTTTAACTTTAACTTCTTCCGCTACTTTAATTACTCTTTCAAGGAAGTATTTGAGGTTGTTCCACAAATCTTCTTCAGTAATGTTAGCATATTCGTCAAATACTGCTTTAAGGCTTTCTTTTGTGTAGCTGGAATCCCAACCCGGAAGTGAAAGCTCACCGCTGATGGGGTCCATTTTATCTACCTGTTCTTTAACGTAGATAAGCGCGTTTGAACCATCTGCAAGTTCGTGGTCAAGTTCTGAACGTGTCCAGTCAAACACGGGCATAAAGTTGTAGCAAACAACATTTACGCCTGCTGCAGCAAGGTTACGGAGTGTTGTGCAGTAGTTGTCAATCATTCTGTCTCTTGACGGTTTGCCAAGTTTGATATCTTCGTGTACAGGAACGCTTTCAATTACTGAAAGGTTAAGTCCTTTATCCTCAATTTTTTTCTTGAGTTCAAGGATTTTGTCCATCGGCCATGCTTCCCCAACAGGAATGTCATAAATAGCCGATACAATACCTGTTACACCGGGTATCTGTCTGATTTTGTCCAAGGTAACGGGATCGCTGTCGCCGTACCATCTGAAGGTCATTTCCATAATTTTTTTCTCCTTTACTTAAATTATATTGAAATATTCTTTCGCATTGTTATAAGAAATACCTTTTACTATTTCTTCAAGATATTTCATATCATCAGGATATTCGCCTTTTTCTACCCATCCGCCGATGATGTTACACATTATTCTTCTGAAATATTCGTGACGTGGGTATGAAAGGAAGCTTCTTGAGTCGGTAAGCATACCTACGAAGTATGAAAGTACACCAAGGTTTGCAAGACATTTAAGCTGTTCTTCCATTCCGTCGCGCTGGTCGTTGAACCACCAGCCAGATCCAAGCTGAATTTTGCTTTTTGCATCATCGCTCTGGAAGTTTCCGAGCATTGTACCAAGTACATAGTTATCTTTCGGATTGAGCGAATAAAGTATTGTTTTCGGTAAGAGTTCTTCAAGATTCATAGCATCAAGAAGTCTTGATAAGTTATGTGCTATCGGTGCATCATTGATACTGTCAAAACCTGTATCAACGCCGATGTTATTATACATAATTGTGTTGTTGTTTCGGATTACGTTCATATGAAGCTGCATTGCCCAGCCACGTTTTGCAAATTCCATGCCAAAGAAAACAATTGTATGAGCTTTGAACATATCATCTTCTGTTGCAGTTACATCTTTGCCTTTCATACGTTTTGCAAACACTTTTTCGGGTGAAAGTTCATCAGCTGTAAGGCTTGGCGGATACATAATTCCTATATCCGCAATTCGACAACCATTTTCGTGGAAATAATCCATTCTTTTAATGAGCGCTTCAAGGAAGTCATCGTAATTATCAATTTCCATATCGGCAGCTTTTTCAAGTTTTTTTATCCAGTCAACAAAATCCGGTGCAGAAACGTTGAGGAAGTTGTCTGGTCTGTAGGATGGTGCCATAACTGTTTCACAGTCTGATTTTGCAAAAGCTTTGTGCGACTCAAGGTCATCAACCGGGTTGTCTGTTGTACCAACAAGTTTTACATTGAATTTCTTGAATATGTTATGTACACAGAAATTTTTATCGGCAATCTGTTCGTTTGCCGCATCCCAGATATAGTCTGCATTTTCAGGACAAAGTGTTTTTGTTATGCCAAAATATCTCTGCAGTTCAAGGTGTGTCCAGTGATAAAGCGGGTTACCGATAAGGTATGGCATTGCTTTTGCAAAACAGTCAAAACGTTCTCTGTCGCTTGCGCTGCCCGTGATTTTATCTTCACTGATACCGCAGCTTCTCATTGCACGCCATTTATAATGGTCGCCGTAAAGCCATATTTCAGTAATGTTTTTGAATGTCTGATTATCTGCAACCTGCTGCGGAATAAGGTGACAATGATAGTCCATTATGGGCATATCTTTTGCAAAATCAAAAAAGAGTTTTTTTGCTGTGTCGCTGTACAGCATAAAGTTTTCGTCCATGAATTTCATAGTTTCATCTCCTTGATTTTTTCAAGTGCTTTTTCTGCGATTTTAAGATTTTTTTCTTGTTTTTTCCTTGTCTTCATTCCCAGCGGTTCCATAATGCCGAAGTTTACATTCATCGGCTGAAAATGTTTAGTGCCGGGATTTGATACATAATGCGAAAGTGCCCCTATTGCCGTTGAATCCGGAAAAATAATATTCTCTTTACCAAGCAGGGTCATTGCAAGGTTAAGTCCAGAGGCAAATCCCGATGATGCAGATTCAATATACCCTTCAACACCGGTCATCTGCCCTGCAAAATATATGTTTTCTGAATTTTTAAGCATATATTTTGCATCAAGAAGCTGTGGTGAATTTATAAATGTGTTACGGTGCATAACGCCGTAGCGTACAAATTCCGCATTACGAAGTGCAGGTATCATACCAAACACCCGTTTCTGTTCGCCCCATTTAAGATGCGTCTGAAACCCTACAAGATTGTAGAGTGTTCCCGATGCATTATCCTGACGGAGCTGAACAACGGCATACGGATCTTTCCCGGTTTTCGGGTCAGGAAGCCCCACGGGTTTAAGCGGTCCGAAAAGAAGTGTATCTTCTCCCCTTTTTGCCATTGTTTCAACCGGCATACAGCCTTCAAACACAACCTCTTTATCTACCGAGCTTATTTCGGCACATTCGGCATTCACAAGCTCGTTCCAGAAGGCTTTATATTCCTGCTCGTTCATTGGGCAGTTGATATAATCGTCATCACCTTTGCCGTATCTTGATGCGCGGTAGGCACTTGACATATCAACCGATTCAAGTGTTACAATCGGTGCCGCCGCATCATAAAAATAAAGATTTTCTTCTTTTGTTATTTCTTTGATTGCTTCAAACAGCTTGTCCGTTGTGAGAGGACCCGTAGCAATAACCGTGTTTTCCTTTGGAAACTTTTCAACCTCTTCTTCTATTACTTCAATTAAAGGATTTTCTTTAATCTTTTTTGTGACCAAATCCGAAAAACCGCATCTGTCAACCGCAAGTGCACCGCCTGCCGGAACACGGCATTCGTCCGCACACATCATAATAAGGCTTCCCATACGGCGCAGTTCTTCTTTTAAAAGCCCGACTGCATTTTCAAGCTTATCTGAACGAAGAGAGTTACTGCATACAAGCTCCGCAAACCCTTCGTAGTGATGTGCAGGGGTGAATTTTTTCGGTTTCATTTCGTACAGGGTAACATTTATTCCCCTGCTTGCAAGCTGCCATGCCGCTTCACAGCCGGCAAGACCTGCTCCAATAACAGTTGCTTTCAATATTATCCCTCTTTTTTACTTGTTTTCTTATTGTTAAATTCACATTTAGCGTTTCTGCACACTTTTGTGTTTGTTATACGTTTGTTTATGCTTTTCATCATAAGCATATCGCCGCAAACCGGACATTTTTCGTTTGTAGGTTTATCCCACGACATATAAGTGCAGTTCGGGTAGCTTCCGCATCCGAAATAGCGCACGCCTTTCTGCGATTTCTTTTCAAGAATTTCCCCACCGCATTTAGGACATTTAACGCCTATCGGGTTTGTAATCGGTTTTGTGTTTTTACATTCCGGATATCCCGGGCATGCAAGAAATTTACCGAATTTGCTTTCGCGGATTACCATATTTCTGCCGCAAAGTTCACAAACAACATCGGTTTCTTCCGGTTTAATTTTAACGTGTTCAACGTTTTTATAAGCATCATCAAGAACTTTTGCAAACGGGTTATAAAATTCTTTTATGATTTCAACCCAGTCGGCTTTTCCCTCTTCAACGCTGTCAAGCTTTTGTTCCATATTAGCAGTAAATGTAACGTCCACAATATCTTCAAAATGTTCCGACATCATAGTATTAACAATTCTGCCAAGTTCAGTAGGAACAAGAGTTTTCTTTTCTTTTTCAACATATTTTCTTGCGGTAATTATACCGATTGTAGGAGCATATGTTGACGGACGACCTATACCAAGCTCTTCAAGAGTTTTGATAAGGGTTGCTTCCGTATATCTTGACGGCGGTTTTGTGAAGTTCTGCTTATGTGTAAGCATTTTTTTCTTTATGTCATCACCTTTTTTAAGGTTCGGAAGCTGCTGACGTTCATCATCCTCTTCAACGGCATCAATGCCTTCTGTATAAAGAACTGTAAATCCCGGGAACAAAACTGTGCTTCCATAGGACTTAAGGATGTATTTATCTGCCGCAATATCAGCAACAACGCTCTGCACATCTGCTTCTTTCATCTGGCTTGCAATAAAGCGTTCCCAAATGAGTTTGTAGAGTTTATACTGGTCACCTGTAAGTGATGATTTGATTTTTTCCGGGTCGTAAGCTACCACAGTAGGACGGATTGCTTCATGAGCGTCCTGTGCATTTTTCTTATTCTTGTATTCTCTTGCTTTAAGCGGAAGATATTCTTTGCCCCATTTGCCGAGAATATAGCTGCGTGCCGCCGCACCTGCTTCATCTGCGATACGGATTGAGTCTGTACGCATATATGTGATAAGACCTACCGCGCCCTCGCCTTTTATTTCAACACCTTCGTAAAGCTGCTGTGCAACAAGCATTGTACGCGAGGATGTAAATCCAAGCTTACGAGCCGCTTCCTGCTGAAGTGTACTTGTAATAAATGGTGGGGTCGGATAGCGTTTTTTATTTGATTTTTTAACCCCTGCAACCGAGTAAGTTGCACCTTTTAAAGCATCAAGAACTTTTTCGGTTTCCTGCTGGTTATTTAATTCAATTTTTCCTGTTTCATCGCCGTAGAATTTTGCTTTGAATGTCATATCGGAATCAAAATGCAAAATACTTGCGGTAATGTTCCAGTATTCTTTCGGGATGAATTTTTCAATTTCTTCCTCGCGCTCGCATATGATTTTAAGCGCAACGGACTGAACACGACCTGCCGAAAGACCTTTTTTTACTTTACGCCAGAGAAGCGGGCTTATTGAATATCCCACAATTCTGTCAAGAACACGGCGTGCCTGCTGTGCATTAACAAGGTCATAATCAATGTCTCTCGGATTTTTGATTGCATTTTTTATAGCGTCTTTTGTAATTTCATTAAAAACAACCCTGCTTGTTTTTTCCTGCGGAATTTTAAGCGCTTCCACAAGATGCCACGAAATTGCTTCCCCTTCGCGGTCAGGGTCAGTTGCAAGAAATACTTTGTCGCTGATTGCAACTTCTTTTTTGATTTTTTTAATAAGGTCGGTTTTTCCCCTTATTGTCATATATTTAGGTTCAAAATTATTTTCTATATCAATTGCCATTTTGCTTTTGGGCAAATCACGGATGTGGCCCATTGAAGCTTCGACTTTATATCCTTTGCCAAGATATTTCTGTATGGTTTTTGCCTTTGCAGGCGATTCCACAATAACTAAGTTTTTAGTCATTTTTACCTCCATACGGTTTACAGGCGTTGCCTTAAAACCTCGTACATTGTTACTGCCGCCGCTACGGAAGCATTAAGCGATTCTGTACTTCCAAGCATTGGTATCTTAAGTTTTTCGTCACACAAATCAAGTATTTCATCACAAATTCCATTTGCTTCGTTACCGATTACAACCGCAACCGGTCCTTTAAAATCAACAGCATAAATATCTTTATTTCCCGACGGCGTTGTGCCAAGGATTTTTATACCCTTTTCTTTGAATTTTTCAAGGGTTTTTATGCTGTCCTGTGTTTCAATAGTGGTCACATTAAAAAGCGACGACATTGTAGAGCGCACTGTTTTCGGATTATATAAATCCACACAGCCGCTGCCAAGAACGACCGCACTTGCCCCTGCGGCGTCTGCAGTACGGATAATTGTGCCCATATTACCGGGGTCTGAGACCGCGTCACAAAAGATTATAAACGGGTTTTCGCCGCCGATTTCCTCTTCTGTGACAGAGCACATTTTTGCAATTCCCATAATGCCCTGCGGATTTACAGTGTCTGTAATTTCTTTAAAAACCTTATCGGTTACTGTTATAGTTTCCCTGCCGTTAAGGTCACCGATAAGCGAAGCATCAAAGCTTTCGGACATAACAATGGTATGTATATTTCCAAGCCCGTCTTTTACAAGACGAAGCCCTTCAACCACAAAACTTCCCATTTCTCTGCGATAGCTTTTCTTGTCCTGAAGTTTTTTAATATGCTTAACAAAATCGTTTGATGCCGAGCTTATCATAGGCTTTCCCCTAACCTTATATTTATTCGTTTTTTTGCCGATTATTACGCAAAAAACACTGTCGTTATATAAACTAAAAGACCCGAATATAGCGGGTCTATATAGATTATTTTATAGCTGCTTTTGCTTTTTCTGCAAGAAGAGAAAACGCTGCTGCGTCTGCTACAGCTGTTTCTGCAAGCATTTTTCTGTTCATGTTGATGCCGCTTTTCTTGAGGCCGTACATGAATGTAGAATAGTTCATACCATTCATTTTAGCCGCAGCACTGATACGTGTAATCCAAAGTCTTCTGAAATCTCTTTTCTTCTTTTTTCTGCCTGCGTATGCGTATACGAGGGATTTCATAACTGCCTGGTTAGCAACTCTGAAAAGTTTGGATTTTCCGCCGCGGTAACCTTTAGCAAGCTTTAATATTTTTTTATGTCTTCTTCTGGTGGTCATACCACCTGTAACTCTAGCCATTTATATTATCCTCCTAAATTGCATTATTTGTACGGAATAAGCTTCTTAATTACCGGTGCGTTAGCGTCAGATGCATAAACACCTTTTCTTAATCCTCTTTTTCTTTTTGTGCTTTTCTTTGTTAAAATATGACGTCTGTTTGCGTGATTCATTTTTACTTTGCCGTTCTTTGTAAGACCAAATCTTTTAGCGGCGCCTCTGTGAGTTTTTATTTTAGGCATAAATAACTCTCCTCTCATTAAATTAAAATTTTCTATAATACCCAACCTTGTGGGAAACTATACTTAAGCTTTTGGTGCCAAAAACATTACTACGCTTCTTCCTTCTTTCATTGGCGCTTTATCAACAACACCAACTCCGTCGAAATGTGAAGCAAACTGATTAAGTAAGGTAAATCCGTTATCCATATACGCAAGTTCTCTTCCGCGGAAACGCATAGTTACTTTAACTTTATCTCCCGAACTTAAAAATTTGGAAGCCTGATTGATTTTTGTGTTAAGATCGTTCTTATCAATTGTAGGTGAAACCCTGATTTCCTTGATATTTACAACCTTCTGATTTTTTCTTGCTTCTTTTTCTTTCTTTGCAAGGTCGAACTTGTATTTACCATAGTCCATTATTTTGCAAACCGGCGGAACCGCCTTTGGAGCAATTTTAACCAGGTCAAGGTTAGCTTTGTATGCTGCATCAAGTGCTTCGGATATTTTCATAATACCAAGCTGCTCACCATTGTTTGATACAACCCTTACTTCCTTATCCTTAATTTCTTCGTTAATTAACAATTCCTTACTAATCGTCAAACACCTCCGATAAAATTAAAAAGACGTGCAAAAGATTGCACGCCCATAAAATACACAAACAATAACAGCTAAAATACTGTTATTTCCATATATTTGCCGCATATTTCATACATACGGCGAGAAGCAATCTTCTACTTGTTCTAAAGTATTGTACCACAGATTTTACCCCGTGTCAATAGTTTTTATGAAATTATTTTCCAAAAACCGCTTTTGCAATATCTGCCGCCTGTTTTGCATCCTTTGCATAGAAATCTGCGCCGATGGTTTTAGCATAATCCGCCGTAAGCACTGCACCGCCGACCATTATTTTGCAGTCATATTCCTTGCGGAGAAGTGCTATTGTTTCTTCCATTGCCCCGAGGGTTGTTGTCATAAGTGCCGAAAGTCCGACAAGAGACGCTTTTTCTTTTACCGCCACCGAAAGAACATCTTCCGGTGCTACGTTTTTGCCAAGGTCAACAACTCTGTAACCGTAGTTTGCAAGAATTGTTTTTACAATATTCTTACCTATATCATGTACATCGCCTTTTACGGTTGCAATTACAATTGTACCTTTATCCTGCGTACTTTCGTTTCCAAAAGATTCCTTTACCGCATCAAATGCGCTTTGCGCCGCAGTTGCCGACTGAATAAGCTGCGGCAGAAAAATGCTTCCTTTTTCAAAATTATCCCCTACCTTATCAAGTGCAGGAATAAGTTTTTCATTTATTATTGCCATTGCATCTTCTGTTTCAAGAAGCTTTTTTGCCGCCTGCTTCGCTTCCTCCGCAAGACCTTTTTCTATTGCATATGCTATATCAACATCTGCGTTTATAACAGGCTTTTCCGTTATTTCGGCAGAATACTGCGCAATATATTTTTCTGCATTTTTATCATTATTTGAAAGGACATTATACGCATTTATAATGTTCATCATTTCCTGCGCATTGGGATTGATAATAGGCAGATCAAGTCCCCTGCCGAGCGCAAGCGCAAGGAAAGTTTTATTTACAAGCTCGCGGTTCGGAAGTCCGAACGAGATGTTTGATACGCCAAGCACGGTATGCACGCCAAACTTTTCTTTTACCATTCCCACCGCTTTTAATGTTTCTTCTACCTTATCCTGCTCTGCAGATGCGGTGAGGGTAAGGCAGTCGATATATATGTCTTCGCGTTTTATGCCGTAAGACAGTGCCGTATTGACAATTTTTTCAGCAATTTTAACTCGTTCTTCGGCAAGTGCGGGAATCCCTTTTTCATCAAGCGTAAGACCTACAACCGCCGCACCATATTTTTTAACTATAGGCAGTACGGTGTTGAGAGATTTATCCTCGCCGTTTACGGAGTTTACAATGGCTTTACCATTATATATACGAAGTGCCGCCTCAATTACCTCGGGGTCTGACGAGTCTATCTGGAGTGGCAAATCTGTAACAGACTGAAGTGCTTTTACAGTTTTTACCATCATTTCCTTTTCGTCAATTTCAGGAAGACCGACATTGACATCAAGAATATGTGCACCCGCCTCTGCCTGCGAAATCGCCTGACTTAAGATATAATTCATATCATTATTAACAAGCGCCTGTTTAAACAGCTTTTTACCCGTTGGGTTGATACGTTCGCCTATTACCTTTACGCCATCAATTTTAACGCACGTTGAGGCACTTGCCACGCAAGATACAGGTGTATTTTTTCTTTCAACCGGAGTTTTTGTTTTTGCCATATCCGCAAGCGCTTTTATATAGTCGGGCGTTGTGCCGCAGCATCCGCCGACTATGGTTACACCGAGCGCAAGAATTTTTTCCATTGCATCAGCAAACCCATTTTCATCAATATCATATCCGCTGCCGTCCGGACGGGGAAGCCCCGCATTTGGTTTTACAATTACGGGCAGTGTGGTATTTTCACAAAGCTCTTTTGCAATTTCATAAACCTGATTAGGTCCGAGCGAGCAGTTAAGTCCAATGGCATCAACGCCGAGTCCTTCAAGCGTTGCCGCCATGGATGCAACAGAACATCCCGTAAAGGTACGTCTGTTTTCTTCAAACGTCATCGTTACATATACAGGAAGGTTTGTGTTTTCCTTAGCCGCAAGAACTGCCGCTTTCACTTCCAGAAGGCCTGTCATTGTTTCAATTACAATAAGGTCGGCAGCCGCACCCGCTTTCATCTGACGGGAAAACATATCATATGCTTTTTCAAACGAAAGTGTGC
>JAZRHB010000022.1:0-9043 GCA_045644605.1 Clostridia bacterium | reverse complement strand
TCGGTTTTAAAAGCCGCTTCCGCCTCATAATATTTTGTAAATTCTTCGCTTTCTCTGAGTGTTTTTCCAAGTATTCTTGCCTGTTCAAGTACTTCCATTTTTATACCCTTTCCCCTACCATATAGTAGGTTTTGATTTTTGTTATTTTTATGTTTATAAATTTTCCAATAAGGCTTTCATCGCCCTCAAAATGAATAATTTTTCCTTTTTCCGTTCTGCCGCTCATCATATTATCGTTTGATTTACTTTTCCCTTCAACCAGAACTTCATACACGTTATCCATATATTTCAGGTTGTTCTGATAGCCTATTTCTTTCTGCTCTTCAAGCAGACGTTCAAGATTTTTATGTTTTTCCTCTTCGGAAATAACATCTCCCATTTTTGCCGCCGGTGTACCGCCACGACGTGAATATATAAACGAATACACTCCGTCATATTTCACCTTATGAAGCACGTCCATTGTATCTTCAAAATCCTCGGTGGTTTCTCCGGGGAAACCGACAATTACGTCTGTTGTAAGCGAAATATCGGGAATAGCCGCTTTTATTTTTTCTACAAGTGCAAGATACTGCTCTTTCGTATATTTGCGGTTCATAAGTTTAAGGATTTTATTATTCCCCGCCTGGAACGGCAAATGCAGTTGTTTGCACACGTTTTCACATTCCGCCATTGCCGAAATAAGTTCGTCTGACAAATCTTTCGGATGCGAGGTTACGAAACGGATTCGTTTTATACCTTCAATTTCATTTACCGCCCGAAGAAGTTTTGCAAAAGTAGGTTTTTCTGCAAGGTCTTTTCCGTAGGAATTTACATTCTGACCGATAAGAGTTATTTCAACATATCCTTCTTTTGCCAATTTCTTTATTTCGTTTATAATGGCATCAAATTCTCGTGAGCGTTCACGTCCTCTTGTGTACGGCACAATACAGTACGAACAAAAGTTGTTACATCCCGACATTACAGACACGCTTGCCGAAAATTTATTTTCGCGAACAGTGGGCATTCCTTCTTCAATTTTGCCTTCCTGTCTTATGTCAAAAACACGTTTTGTACCCGTCAGCTTTTTATAAAGCATAAGCGGGAAATCGGCAATATTGAAAGTACCAAAAACAATATCCACATACGGATAAGAGGTTTTTATCTTTTCGACCACGCTTTCCTGCTGCATCATACAACCGCAAAGCACAATCACAAGATTCGGATTTTTTTCTTTTATTTTTTTGAACGAACCAACATTACCATAAATTTTAAATTCCGCACCCTCACGTACGGCGCAGGTGTTTACAACAATAACATCTGCCGTTTCGGGATTTTCTGTAAATCCGTAGCCCATTTCCATAAGCATACCGCGGATGTTTTCCATATCGGCTTCATTCTGGGCGCATCCGTGAACACAGGTATAAGCAAAAAGTTTTTCTCCCTCATTAAGTTCACGGACCTTTCTCATCACGTTATATCTTGTTTCCATATGGGTTACCTTTCGTCAATGGGAACATATTTAACACGTTCACACACACTTTTGAATGCCGGACGGATAATTTTTCCGTTTGAACGGACTTCTTCAATACGGTGTGCGCACCAGCCTGCAATTCTTGCAATTGCAAACAGCGGTGTATAAAGTTCTTCCGGAATATCCATCATTTTGTAGAGGAAACCGGAATATAAATCAACGTTTGCACAAATCGGTTTTTTCTTGTTGCCGATTTTTTCTGTAAGGATGCCCGGAGAAAGACGCTCGATTGCATCATAAAGTTCAAATTCGTCCATACATCCTTTTATTTCAGCAAGCTGACGTGCTTTTTCTTTTATTACTACAGCACGTGGGTCGGAAAGTGTATATACTGCGTGACCCATTCCGTAAATAAGACCGGAGCCGTCTCCCGCTTCTTTATTAACAATTTTCCATAAGTATTTTGAAAGCTCTTCTTCGTCTTTCCAGTTGGATACGCCTGTTTTGATTTCCTGCATCATATCCATAACCTTTGCGTTTGCACCACCGTGTTTCGGCCCTTTGAGTGAGCTGATTGCAGAGGCAATTGCCGAATATGTATCTGTTCCGGAGGAGGATACAACACGGCATGAAAATGCGGAGTTGTTACCACCGCCGTGTTCCGCATGAAGAACAAGCATTGTATCAAGAATCTGCGCTTCTATGTCCGTAAATTTACTGTCCGGACGGATAAGGTGCAGAAAGTTTTCGGCTGTAGAATATTCTTTTTTCGGCGCATGGATGTAAAGACTCTTTTTATCGTAATAATGGCCTTTTGCATGATATGCATATGCCGACATTGTTACCATTCTTGAAATAAGCTCAAGCGACTGACGAATCAGGTTTGCAAGGCTCTGGTTTTCAGGGTCATCATCATATGTGTAAAGTGAAAGCACACAACGCGCAAGCTTGTTCATTATGTTCGGGCTTGGCGCTTTAAGAATGGTATCTTCCGTAAATGAGTCCGGAAGCACACGAAGGCTGCCAAGGATTTCATTGAATTCCGCAAGCTCTTTTTTATTTGGCAGAAAACCAAAAAGAAGAAGGAATATGGATTCTTCAAATGCAAATCTTCCTTCCGCCTGTGCATTTTCAATTATTTTTCTTGCATTGACGCCCCTGAACATAAGTTTACCTTCAATAGGTGTACGTTCACCGTCGTCAATAATGTATCCTCGTACTTCACCGATAGAAGTAAGACCGGCAAGAACACCGGTGCCATCAGGATTACGAAGACCCCTTTTAACCTGGTATCTGTTATAAAGCTGCGTGTCCATTTTGTAATTTTCTGCTGCCGATTCAATAAGTCCGTTTATTATAACGTTATCTATAGCCATAATTATCTCCGTTTCCGCCGCACCCGCGGCTTTTATGTGTGTAAAGCTTTTCCTAAAATAAATTCCTCCCGTAAAAGGAGGAATATGTAAAAACTTTTTAACTTACTTAAGCTGTCTTCTGCTTTCTCTGATTTCGTCCAGAACAACCGACGAAGTTTTGTCAATCCTCTCGAGTAATGAGTCTGCATAAGCAATGGCATTTCTGTGCATTTCAGCTTCCTGGCGGCGAGCTTCGTCAAGAATCTGGTTTGCTTTTTCTTTAGCTGATCTTGTGATTTCATGCTCATCAATAAGTGCGATAACCTTATCCTGAGTATCTTTAACAATTTTGTCAGCTTCTGCTTTTGCTTCTGCAAGAATACGTTCACGTTCTTCTTTGACCCAACGTGCCTGTTTGAGTTCATCAGGCATTTTAAGACGGATTTCATCAATCATAGTGAGAAGGTCTTCTTTGTGGGTTATTGTGTAACCAAAAAGACTGTAAGATTTCTCAACAACGTCTTCTATTTCATCTACTAACTGTAATATTTCCATAATGCGTACCTCCGGTTTTTTTATTTTTCCGTTAATTATTAAACTTTTCTCTTACGGTGTCTATAACACCCGCGGGAACCAGTTTTTCAAGGTTGCCGCCGTATGCCGCAAGCTCTCTTACAATGCTTGAGCTTACGTGCGAATATTCCGATGCCGTCATCATAAACAAAGTTTCAATATCAGAACTTTGTTCGCGGTTTGTAAGCGCCATCTGGAATTCAAATTCAAAATCGGATATCATTCTGAGGCCTTTAACAATAACTTTTATATTGTTTTCCTGCATATAGTTTACAAGAAGCTTGTCCGAAGAGATTACTTTTACATTTGGAATGTCTTTTGTTACGGTTTCCAGCATCAAAACCCTTTCCTCTACGGTAAAGGCGGATTTTTTTGCCGAGTTAACAAATATTGCCACAACAACCTCATCAAAAATTGCCGCTGCCCGTTTGATTATGTCTAAATGTCCGTTGGTAACCGGGTCAAAGCTACCGGGATAAATGGCAACTTTCATTGAGATCCTCCTTGTAAAAAATGTCAAAATACTACACCTATCCAATTTACTACATCTATTATATACTATTTATTTTAAATAATCAATAGTTTATTTAAATTTTTTTATAAAAATTTATAATCACTCTTCCGTATCTTCGTTTATCGTACAAAACCAGCTCTCCAACCGTCTCCGGAATGACCTGCCCCTCGTCTGTTTCGGCAACAATTATGGCGCCATCCGCAAGAATTTTCGCCTCACTTATAGCAGAAATTGTCCCACCTGCAAGCTCATCCGCATAAGGCGGGTCAAGAAAAATAAGGTCAAACTTTTCAGTCATCGTTTTAACTGCGGTAAACACATCATTTTTAAGTATTTTTGCCTTATCCGAAAGCTTTGTATGTTCGAGATTTTTCCTGATTATATCTGCCGCAACAGCACTCTTTTCTACAAAAACTGCCATTTCGGCACCACGGCTTAACGCTTCTATCCCAAGTGCGCCGCTGCCTGCATAAAGGTCAAGCACTTTTTTGCCGTAAATCCCGTTTGCAAGTATGTTGAAAATCGCCCCTTTTACCTTGTCGGTTGTGGGCCTTGTGTCATTGCCTTCTATTGTTTTAAGCTTTGCGCCTCTTGCGCTTCCCGAAATTACTCTCATATTTCCCCCGTAAAAAAACATATGCAACTGCGGACAAAAAGTCGGCAGTTGCAACACGTTTACTTAAATTATTCTTTTTGCAGTTACATACGTTCTTGTGTAGTATGCTGAATCAAGACTGCTTGTTCTTACAACATCGCCCGGTACGGTTGCGTGAATAAATTCTCCACCGCCAACATAAATGCCAACGTGAGAAATTCCGCCATAGGTATTAAAGAATACCAAATCTCCCGGCAAAAGCTCACTTTTTGATACAGTTATTCCTACAGTAGCCTGTCCGCTTGCCGTACGCGGAAGCGATACGCCAAACTGACGGTACACGTATGATGTAAAGCCTGAACAGTCAAATCCCGAAGGAGATGAACCACCGCTTACATACGGAACGCCTGTGAACTTTTTACTGTATGTAACAATCTCGCTTCCTATTCTGGAAACACTGCCTCTTGATATGGGTGTTACTTTGCTAATGTCCATATCCGGTTTAACATAGCTTGCACTTACATACGCTATATCACCGCGAAGAAGTATCTGATACCATCCGTCTGTAACACCTACAATTACCGGCTTGTCGCCGTATGCAAACTGTCCTACAACGGCGGATGCTGTTGTTGCATCTTTTCTTATATTGAGCAGACTTGCTGTTACTGTACCTGTGCACAGTTCAACAACAGAAACATAATCTGCCGATGCATAAGCTTCTTTTCCGTTATAATTGATTTTGTAAAAACCGCTTTCTCTTTCAACAATTTCTACTGTTTGTCCAGCATATGCCATTCCTATTATACTTGATTCGGTCGTCGGTGCACTTCTTATATTAAGGGCATCCGCTGTTACTCTGCCGCCCGCAGCCATACACGCTGACTGTGATAAAATAAACGACGCCAGTATCAGACCGACCAGTTTAAATCGGTGCATGCATACACCTCCTCATTAGTTTTATCTGAAAGGTTTTTATAAATTCTTTGCTTATTATACCATACTTTTTTTCATATGTCAAATTTGCGGTAGTAAAAAATCTTAATTACCTCTACATTTTTCCATTTTTTGGTAAATTTGCGCAAAATTATTTCCATTTTTTGGAATAAAATCCCATTGACACTTTTTGTAAAGTACAATTTTTTTAGCATTTTCAATAAAAAAGTTCAAGTTTTTTGATTTAAAATATAGAAATTCAATGAAATAGTACAAATTACTTGTACTTTTGACATTTGTGTGATATAATTATACTAACAAAATAATCAGAGAGGAAGCATCTAAGTTGAAAAAATCATCAGTATTATTAGTAGACCCGAGCAAAGACTGGCTTGAACAAATGAAAACCGAGCTTAGCAATTATTCCGACATTGAGGTTATAATCTCCACAAGTGCCGAAAGCGCACTCCAGATTATCCGCGATTTTGACATAAATGTCATAATCTGCGATGTTATGCCCGATATGACAGGATTTCGTATTCTTGAACATGTACACCTCAGTCCCGACACCAAAAAACCGCCCGTTATTATGACAAGCACATTTGTAAACGACACCATAGTATCGCGTGCATCAAGTCTTGGCGCATCCTATTTTATTGCAAAGCCGTTTGATGCATATACCCTTTATCATCAGATTTGCTTCTTTGACGGCGGTGCTTTTATTGCCGAAAAGAACAAAGCCGTGGCATCAATTATGAACGATTCCGAATATGACGTTGAGATTATGGTAAGCAACATAATAAAAACTATTGGTGTGCCCGCGCATATAAAGGGATATCAGTTCCTGCGCGATGCAATCATCTGGGTTATTGAAGATATGGAGCTTATCAATGCCGTTACAAAAGAGCTTTATCCCGGAATTGCAAAGAAATACAAAACCACTCCGTCAAGAGTGGAAAGAGCCATCCGCCACGCTATTGAAGTGTCGTGGCAAAGAGGCGACATTGATATGCTTAACAAGCTTTTCGGACATACAGTAAAATTCAATAAGGATAAGCCGACCAATTCGGAATTTATTGCAATGATAGCAGATAAAATCCGTCTGCAGTTAAAACGAAACACAGAGTCACGTGCAGGCTGATAATATTCTTCAACAAAAAAGTTGCCTACGAGTGCATGTTCCAGGAACACTATAACAAAACTTAAAAACCTCTGAGCTTGGCATTGATGCTGGCTTCAGAGGTTTTCTTTTTTGCTTTATCTATACGGCGTCTTACAGCAAATTCGATATAATTTTTTAAAAGAAATTTAAATTCCTCCAACAATATACATATAATACCTCAAATTACCAACATCTCAGCAGTTTTACAAGTCTTTTTCTGAGTTGTTTTTGTTTGATTTGTCATTATAATTCCCTAATTTTTGTAAAAACTGACAATTTATAATAAATCTATTGAACTTTTGCCATTTTTTCTATATAATGTAAGAGTAATAAAATTACCTTACAAAGGAGATGTTAAAAATGTTTGAAAAATGGTTCAAACTGAAAGAACACGGAACATCTGTCAGAACTGAAATCCTTGCAGGTATCACAACATTCCTTGCAATGGCTTACATTCTGGCAGTAAACCCGGGTTATTTTGAGGCTATTGGTGTTTATAAGCCCGCAATCTTTATGGCAACAGCTATTTCTGCTGCAATTGCCACAATTTGTATGGCGTTCTTCGCCAACTATCCCGTAGCACTTGCTTCCGGTATGGGACTTAATGCATTTTTCGTTTATACGGTTTGCTTGGATATGGGATATTCCTATCAGGTTGCACTTACCGCCGTATTCATTGAAGGTATTATCTTTATGTTGCTTTCTTTGTTCAAATTCAGAGAAGCTCTTGTAAACAAAATTCCTAAGAATTTAAAATTCGGTATTACAGCCGGCATCGGTCTTTTTATCACAATTATTGCACTTTTAAATTCTAAAGTAATAGTTAGCGACCCTGCAACAACAGTTGCTCTTGGCGATCTTTCTTCTGCTCCGGTTATCCTTTCCATTGTTGGTCTCCTTATTATAGGTGTTCTGCAACACAAGAAAGTTCCTGGCGGAATACTCATCGGTATTATAGCAACATGGGTTATCGGAATTATTGTTCAGCTTATCGGTTGGGCCTGCGGTGCAAATATTTTTGATACTGTTTTATATCCGACACTTACTTGGGATGCCATCAAATCTAACTTTGCAGCTCCTGTAATGTTTAACTTTGATTTCGGCTTTATAGTAAAAGATGTCTTCGCATTTGCAATTGTTGTTTTTACATTCCTTTACACAGATATCTTTGATACTGTTGGAACACTTATCGGTGTTACACAGAAAGCCGGATTAACAAAAGAAGACGGCACACTCCCGAATGCAGGCGGCGCTCTTATGGCTGATGCTGTAGGTACAGTTGTTGGTGCTTGTCTCGGAACATCTACTGTTACAAGCTATGTAGAATCTTCTGCCGGTGTTGCAGCAGGCGGAAAAACAGGTCTTACTGCTCTTACAACAGGCGTTATGTTCCTTGTTGCAATTGTTTTTGCACCGATATTCCTTGCAATCCCGTCATTTGCAACAACACCTGCTATGATTTACGTTGGTCTTCTGATGCTTTCCGCAATCAAGAACATGGACTTCGAAGGCGATATTGCTGACGTAATCGGTGGATTCCTCGCAGTTATTATGATGCCGTTTGCATACTCTATTGCAACAGGTATTATGTTCGGTATCGTTTCATGGGTTATCTTAAAAGTGTTAACAGGAAAAGCAAAAGACGTAAGCGCAATTATGTGGATTTCTTTCGCACTCTTTGCAATTTACATAGCAACACTTGTTGCTTAAGGAGTTAAGCTTATAATTATGGAACACACTCATTACGAATTAAACGTTGCCGGTGTAAAGAGAAATCTTCCGCTGTGCAGAATAAATGATAATTTATACATTGCGGCATTTGTAATGTTCAGCGATGTAGAGCTTACCTGTGCGTGTGCACGCGAGCTTCTTAAGTTTGCGCCCGAGCACGACGTGCTTATCACAGCAGAATCCAAAGGTATTCCGCTTATTCACGAAATGGCACGTCAGGAAGGCGTAAATCATTATATCGTGGCAAGAAAAGGTCCGAAGCTGTATATGCAGAACGTTATTTACACCGAAGTAAATTCAATCACCACAGAAAAGAAGCAGGTGCTTTGCATCGGCTCAAAAGAAGCTGATATGATGAAAGGCAAACGCGTGCTCATCATTGATGATGTTATAAGCACGGGCGAATCGCTTCACGCCATTGAAACTCTTGTTGAGCAGGTTGGCGGAAATATTGTGGGAAGAATGGCAGTCCTTGCCGAAGGCGATGCTGCAGCAAGAAAAGACATTACCTGTCTTGCGCCGCTGCCGCTGTTTGATGGTGAAGGAAACGCACTCTAGGACTGTGATAAAACAGCACAGACCGCATAAGGCAAATATTTGATATAATAATTTATCAAATCTGTTTGTGAAAATAATAATGAAAGGAACTGCGAAAGGCAGTTCCTTTTTTATTTGTTTGCTTTATGCTACAGACAAACTTCACCTCTCGGCGTACCTGTGTACGCCATCG
>JAZRHB010000021.1:0-43107 GCA_045644605.1 Clostridia bacterium | reverse complement strand
ATACTCATTTCAGTTCCTCCCTGTTACCGTACATTTCTTCATAGTATTTTGTATATTCGCCACTGATAATCTTTTCCCACCAGGATTTGTTTTCAAGATACCAGTTAACGGTTTTTACAATACCATCGGCGAACATTGTTTCCGGAAGCCAGCCAAGTTCACTGTGGATTTTTGTCGGGTCAATTGCATAGCGCATATCGTGACCTTTTCTGTCGGTTACATATGTTATAAGGCTTTCGGGTTTGTCCAGAATTTTAAGTATTGTTTTTACAATATCAATATTCGTCTTTTCGTTATGTCCACCAATGTTATATACCTCGCCCACCTTACCTTTATGGATGATAAGGTCAATAGCTTTACAATGGTCTTCAACATAAAGCCAGTCGCGCACGTTAAGTCCGTTTCCGTATACGGGAAGGGATTTATTATTAAGTGCATTTGCAATCATAAGCGGAATAAGCTTTTCCGGGAAATGATACGGACCGTAGTTGTTTGAACATCTTGAGATTGTTGCCGGAAGGCCGAATGTTCTGTGGTATGCCTGAACAAGAAGGTCGGCACTTGCTTTACTTGCGCTGTACGGACTTGATGTATGGATTGGTGTTTCTTCCGTGAAGAAAAGGTCGGGTCTGTCAAGCGGCAGATCGCCATATACTTCATCAGTAGATACCTGATGATATCTTTTTATGCCGTATTTGCGACATGCATCCATAAGCACCTGTGTCCCGAGAATGTTTGTTACAAGGAAAACCTCCGGATTTTCAATTGAACGGTCAACATGGCTTTCCGCTGCAAAGTTAACCACAACATCAGGTTTTTCTGTTTCAAAAAGCTCAAAAACAGCACGTCTATCCGCAATGTCGGCTTTTACAAACTTAATTTTATCCATAACCGGTTCAAGGTTTTCAAGGTTGCCGGCATATGTAAGCTTATCAAGAACAATTATTTTATAGTCCGGATATTTTTTTGTCATATGATGAACAAAGTTACTGCCGATAAAGCCGGCACCGCCTGTTACTATAATTTTCATATTTTAATCCTCCAGTAAATTAAGCAGATACTGACCGTAGTCTGTCATTTTAAGTTCTTCGCCGAGTTTTCTAAGCTGTGCATCGTCAATAAATCCGCGACGCCATGCAATTTCTTCAAGACAAGATATGTAAAAACCCTGCATTTCCTGAACTGTTTGTACAAACTCACTTGCTTTTATCATACCCGCCGGTGTTCCCGTGTCAAGCCACGCCATACCTCTTGACATAAGAGATACGGAAAGCTCGCCCATTTCAAGATATGCATTGTTAACTGCTGTTATTTCAAGCTCGCCTCTTGCCGAGGGTTTTACGTTTTTTGCAATTTCAACAACTCGATTGTCATAGAAATAAAGTCCCGGAACAGCGTAATTTGATTTCGGCTTTGCAGGTTTTTCTTCTATTGAAACAACCTTACGGTTTTCATCAAATTCAACAACACCGAACGCCGTCGGATTTTTAACCGTATATCCGAATATTTTTGCACCTGTAAGTTCTTCCTGCGCTCTTTTTAAAATAAGTGTGAAATCTTTTCCGTAAAAGATATTATCGCCAAGGATAAGACAAACACTGTCATTACCGATAAATTCCTCACCTATAATAAATGCCTGTGCAAGTCCTTTCGGTTCTTCCTGAACCTTATAGGAAATTGACACGCCAAGACGGGAACCGTCACCTAAAAGCTGTTCATATACCGGAGTATCTTCCGGAGTTGAAATTATAAGAATTTCCTTTATTCCTGCAAGAAGCAGAGTTGAAAGCGGATAATAAATCATCGGTTTGTCGTAAATAGGTAAAAGCTGTTTTGATACAACCTTTGTCATAGGATAAAGTCTTGTTCCTTTTCCGCCGGCTAAAATAATACCTTTCATTTTAATTCACCTTCTATTTCAAAATTATATCGCAAATTCTGTCCACGTCTTCCACTGTCAGATCGGCATAAAGCGGAAGTGTAAGCACTGTTTCTGCCGCATTTTTTGCCACCGGTGTATCCTTTACAGAAGAAGCATATTCCGCATAGCATTCAAGCTCATTTGTAAGCGGATAGAAGTATTTTCTTGCAAATACGTTGTTATCGGCAAGTACCTGCTGCACTTCGTTTCTGTTCATTTTATATCCGTCAAAGAATACCGGGAAATATGAATAGTTTCTTGTTACGCCTTTTTGCGGTGCTATAAGTTTAATACCTTTAACTCCGCCAAGTCGTTCTTCGTAACGTTCAACAGCGGTTTTTCTCTTTTCAATTTCGCCGTCAATATGTCTCAAGTTACATATACCCATTGCCGCTTCAAATTCGTTCATACGGGCATTTGTACTTACGTATCCTACTGATTCGTGGCTTGTAAACCCAAAGTTTGTAAGCTGGTCAATTTTTACAAAAGCTTTTTCATCATTAAAAGTGGTTATACCGCCTTCAATTGTATGGAAAACTTTTGTTGCGTGGCAGCTAAACATTGAAGCATCGCCCCAGTCGGAAACTCCTTTGCCGTCAATTGTTACACCAAAAGCGTGCGCCGCATCATAAATTACTTTAAGGTTATGTTTCTTTGCAATTTTTTCAATTGCTTTAACATCACAAACGCCGCCGTATACGTGAGTTGTGATGATTGCAGATGTGTTTTCTGTTATAAGATCTTCAATTTTTTCAACATCAATTGTATAGTCCACATCGTTCACATCACAAAATACCGGTGTAAGTCCGTTTCTTACGATAGAGTGTGTGGTTGAACAGTGGGTATACGGTGTTGTGATAACTTCGCCTTTAAGGTCAAAAGCATCAATTGCAACTTCAAGTGCAACGTGTCCGTTTGCAAAAAGTGCAACATTTTTTGCCATAAGATATTTCTGCAGCTGCTCTTCAAACAGCTTGTGCTTTGCTCCTCTGTTGGAAAGCCATCTGCTGTCCCACAGTTCTTTTATTTCCTCACAGTATTCTTCGTACGTCGGCATTGACGAACGTGTAACATTAATTCTTTTATTTTCCATATCCAATAACCTCCGGTTTAATTTTTATATTTAAAAATTGCAGTCACATTCTTTTACAAACGGTGCATTTTTATCTTTATCCGACAAAATAAGCTCATCCATTCCCCATCTGATATTGATATCAGGGTCATTATATCTTATTGACCGGTCATTTTCCGGACTGTAGGGGTTGTCCGCAAAATATTCTATCATTGTATTATCTTCAAGGGAAATAACTCCGTGAGCAAATCCGCGTGGGATATAAAGTTGACGCTTATTTTCTTCTGATAATTCCACCGCCACATATTTAAGATATGTGGGAGAGTTTTTTCTTAAATCTATTGCATAATCCATTACGCGACCTTTAGGGCAACGTACAATTTTTGCCTGTGCCATTGGATTATTCTGAAAATGAAGTCCCCTTATTGTGCCTTTTTTGAGTGAAAATGCACAGTTTTCCTGAGCAGGAACAAAATTTATGCCGTTTCCCTCAAGCTTGTTAATATTAAAAGTTTCGTAAAAAAAACCTCTGTCATCATCAAAAATTCTCGGTTCAATAATTTTTACTTCGCTTATTTCTGCAGGTATAACTTTCACTTTAATCCCCCACTTTTTTTATTTCAATTTCTTTAAATGCTTTTACGCCGCATTTTGCCGCCAGACTTTCGTCCGGCACTATTTCACCTTTTGCCCAGTTTACAATTGCCTGCGGCAGGTTTACCCCTGCAATATGACTGAACGGATAGCCTCCGCCGAAGCGGACATTCATTTCAAGCACATATGCTTTCCCGTCAACAAGGAAAAAGTCGCAGTCCATATTGGCAATATGCCCTGTTAACCGTCCGAGACGCGCCGCCTCTTTAAAAACCGCCGGTTCGTTTACCGTTTCGGAAATATCAGTTTCACCGGCACGCATTGCCATTTTCTTTTTCACAACGGCTGATTTAAAATTGCCGTCTAAATCGTTTATAATATCAACGCCATATTCCTGACCGTCAAGCTTTTCCTGAAATATAATTTTGTCTTCAACAGCGTTTGATTCATATTTAATATAGGTTCTGCTTACCGCCCTTGTATTACGTTTGTAGTAATACATAATCTCATCTTCATCCTCGGCAGAAGACATTGCAAGTGAGCCGCAACCGAAACGCGGTTTTATGATAATCGGATATGAGAGTTCACCCAATTTCAGTGCCGCAAGAGTATCTTCAAGTTTAAGGTAAGTTTTAGGCACATTGAATCCGTTGCTTTTTAAAAATTCGTAGGTTTTCCATTTATCGTTACATATATCAACAACTTTTTTATCGGATATTACAAGCTTTACACCTATTTCTTCAAACTTTTCTTTATTTGCCGCAAGTACCGGCAGGTCAATATCAAAAAGCGAAATGAGAAGGTCAATTTTATTGTTTTTACAATAATCTATCATAAACGGAATATAGTTTTCATCATAAATCATTGGCGAAATAACCGCTTTATCCGCATACTGAAACGCAACCGTTTCTTCTGAATTTGATACATGTACTGCATCAACCCCATTTGTTTCTTTAAAATATTTTATTAAATAACTTCTTCTGCCTACCGACGCAAGCAAAACATTCATCAAATCTCACCCGTTAGCTTTTTTATTCAATATAGATTTAACCATATTAAGTGTATAATTAAAGGATTCCATTTTAAATACTTTTGATAACGCTATGTAAATCACTACTCCCGCCGCTACCTGAATAACAAGAAGCATCGCATCAGGAATCTGAAGCAAGCTTATGCTCCATACACATACTCCCATAAATACTGACAGGAGGACACTTGGAAGAATATCCTTTATCTGGTCTATAACCGGATATTTAAGCGCTTTTGCATAAATAACAGTTGCAACGATCTGACCGATGTATGAAGCTACTACTGTACCGATTATAAGCGCTTTCACGCTATGTTTATATGTTATAAATATAGCTGCAAGGGTTATAATTTTACCCATAATGTTAAGGATAAGTGAAATTCCGCTTTTACCGAGTGAGTTAAGTGCATGGCGACGTGCCGAGAGCGGCCACGACGCACACAAAATTGCCGTTATTCTTATATAATCAACACAAGGAAGCCATTTATCTGTTAAAAGAAGTGACACCATAGGTCTTGCAACCGCACAAAGTCCTGCGATAAGCGGCAAACACACATACATACTTGTTTTCATTGCACGGCGAAGCACCATAATTCCTCTTTCCCAGTCGTCCTGGAATTTTGAAAGCGATGAAAAAAGTACTGTTGTTATTGCACTGTCTATCTGCGTCATAAGAAGTGACGGGAACTGATAGCCTCTGTTGTAATATGCAAGGTCTGCGCTTGTATACTGCCAGCCGATTATTATTGAACGGATGTTGTTGAACACTGTATCGAAAAGGGCTGAAAGCAACATTTTAAGGCTGAACATAAACATTCCGGAAAATGCTTTCACGGAAAAACAAAGTTTTGGTATCCAGCGAACAACTATCCACATTATTATTGCATTTACCGCATAGTTTGCAAGCGTTGCATATATAAGTGCCCACGGACCAAATTCACTGTATGCAAGGGTTATTCCCACTATTCCCTGTACAAGAACACCACTGAGGCTTACTATAAAGCTTTTTTTAAACTGCATTCTGCGGTTTATAAGTGCCTGCGGCACAGAATAAAGCGAGCCTATTATTACAATAAAGCTTTCTACTCTGAGCATTGAAACAAGCTTTGGCTGGCTGTAAAACTGCGCAATATACGGAGCTGCAAAATACAAAATCCCGTACATCAAAATTCCCATTCCGATACTGAAATAGAATACCGTACTTGTTTCTTCATCGGTTAAGTTTTTCCTTTGAACAATTGCCGAGGAAAACCCCGTGTTTATAAACACCATTGCAATTCCGGTAAACACCGTTATCATTGCAACAAGGCCATAGTCTTCCGGCATAAGCACTCTGGCAAGTACTATGGAAATTATGAAGCTTATTATCTGGGTTCCTGCGTTTTGCAAAAATCTCCATATAAAGCCGAATATGGCTTTTCCTTTTATTGATTCATCCATTTATTTTTCTATTTCCTTTTTCTTTAATTTTCGTTTTATTGCATCAAAAAGCTCGCCGTGAATTAAATAAATGAATCCATGTTTGAACTTTTTATATATTCTGATGAATACACTTTTCTTTATTTGTCCAAGTTTTTTTGCATAAATATTTCCGTAATGCTTATCATCAATAACATATTTCGGGTGTTTAAGAGGAAACTCCATCTCGTAGGTTTCCATATTGAACAGACACGCACCGTCACCCTTGATACGCTGATTGAGGTTTGTATGCTCGCCCACCGTTCCTATGTTATTTATCATATTTTTTGTAGGAACTATACTGAGTCGGTGGTTGAGGACGCTGTTAATTGCGTGATAATACTCCCCGCCGGGAATATGATTGTCAACAAGCTCTCCTTTACAATAACCATCAACTTTTTTGTACCAGAAATCGTTTGTATTATCTTTAATACATCTTTTTATGTATTCGTTATCGGCATATTCAAAAGGATATTCCCTTCCCTCTGCAGTTCTTTTCCAGGATGCTGTTCCCCATATTGACCAGCCGTTTTGAGTAAAGAAATAATCATATGGTTCAGCATCGGAGTATGTGCCCAGAATGTTATGTCCGGTAATCATTTCTATTCGCGGGTCATCTTTATATTTTTCCAGCATTTCAGCACAAAACTTAAAAAATGAAACCGCCGGCACATGGTCATCTTCAAGAAAAATACATCTGTCCACATTTGACCATATAAGCTTACGTGTATGCTTCATCATAGTATACATACCCTGGTTTTCTTCGAAAAACAGTTTGTGCACCGTGCAGTCCCAGTCAATATTTTCAAATATCGCGCGACTTTCACGGATAAGCGCCATTTCGCGCTCGTTTCTGCCGCCATCGGAAATAAGAAACAGCGTGCTCGGTGCCGCTTTTTTAAGCACCTCAAACTGCCTTTTCAGACATTCCGGTCTTGTCCACAGCATCACCCTTACGGGCACATCTACTTCATACGGTCTCATTTGTTTCTCCCCCAGCTATTTCGCCATATATTTTCAGCATTGTTTTAAGGTTATTTTCTTTGTTGTGTATTACTTTTGCATGTTTTTTGGCATTTTCCGAAAACATTTTTGCAAGCTCGTCCGATGCAAAAATTTTGCATATACATTCTGCCATCATATACGGGGCATCCGCCTGATACATAAATCCGTCTTCATTATGATTGAACAGTGCTTTTATTCCGCCGACATCCGAAGTTATTGTCGGCACACCAAGTATCATTGATTCACCAAGTGAATTAGGTGAATTTTCTATTGATGATGCCGCTACAAACACGTGCGATTTAAGGTATCTTTCGCACATTTTCTTTTCATCAAGCGGTCCTAAAAAAAACACCGCATTTTCAAGGTTATATTTTTTAATAAGCTTTTTAATATAAACTTCGTAATATGTAAGTTTAAGTCCTGCTGAAAACCCTTTTTGATTAAGCAGGTTTCTGCCAGTTGTATAAAGCTTTGCATCGGGATAAAACTTAAGTACCGTCTGCATTGCTTCAAGCACCCTGTGAAATCCTTTAAGCGGGTAGTTGCACTGACTTGCAAAAATCGAGTGTTTTTCACAAGTTTCTATATCCCACTTGTTTTCATAAAACGAATCACGAAGGGTTTCATTACAAAAATGATATTTAATATCCGGATTTATCTGCCGTGTGCACGCATAGTCCCAATCTGTTCTTCCTATTACATGTTTTACTGTATTTAATGTTTTTCTTTCAAATATTCCTCTCTTTTCAAAGGTCTTTTTTGCTTTGTTTATACTCTCTCGTTTTAACACATCACGAAATGACCTTGCATATTTCACATATGTTGGCACTCCGCCGAAATAATGTTTTGAAGCAAACGACACAATACCCTGTGCACTTACCACAGCTTTATGAGCTATACCAAGCTTTTCGCAGGCACGCGCCGCATAATATGAATGCATGTATTCCGTACCGAAAATGTGCACTACATCGGGGTTTTCTTTTTTAATTATATTGTAGATTGTATTTTCACTGTCAAAACCGAAATAGCGGATTTTTCCCGCCGTTCCGTCAATCGCACTACTGTACGGAAAACACACCGAAAGGCTTACATTTTCTGCAGTTACAATGTCATCGGCAAGACTTGCCATCCAGCCGCCACCGTACGGAACTGCCGTATTTAAAGCTTTTGCTATCTGCGGCAATATTAAATTACAAATCCACAGTATTTTCATCACGCAAATCTCCATATTTTTTTAGTTTAATCCTGCAGAGTCCATAAACAAGCGCTACGGTTGCCCAGTTAACAACAGAAACATAATATGCCGCAAAGGTTGTTGCAAAGTCACGTCCAATACCGAACAGGAAGTGTACAACACCTATTGTAATTGCATTCCAGTACCAACGTTTAAAATATATAAATCGACATTTTGTAATAAACCAGCCAAGCAGCAGGTTAAATATAACGACACCGGCATATCCGAAATCGGAATAAAGCTCGGCTATGTACTGTGTACCCATACCTACACCTGAAAGATAGTTGTTGGGCATTACAAGGTATGTAATGGTTGCGCCAAGGTTGTTACCGTACATTGCATCCCCTACCGTATTACCCGAATATTTAATAAAGTTCTGCCCTGTAAATATGCTGATTACATTTCCAAGAAAACCATGTTTATACCAATTGATAATAGGACCAAAAGTATATGAAAGGTTTGTTGCCGGAAGCAAATTATGAAGCTGTTTTTCATAAGCTATAATTTTAATACTTCCGCCCTGCGTGGTGAAAAAGTTAATAAATTCATTCCAGAAACCATAGTAATGTGCGCTCATTCCGTTACGCCAGAAATTGTAAAGACTGAGAAGAACTATTCCGACAGGTGCTGCAATACAAATCATGATTATATGTTTTTTCGTAACCCATTTTTCTTCATCTACAGTGTTTCTGAAAAGGCAATATGCAAATACCATTATTGCAACCTTTACACCGTCACCACGTACACCTCCAAGTATTGAGAAGATGTGAAGTGCAAGATACAGGAAAATCGGTTTTTTTGCTTTTTTCTTGTCCGGCAGAATTGCAAGATAGGAGAAAAACAAAAATGTACTGCAGGCAGACAACTTTTGCACCATATACGGCATACTTGTTCTTTCACCGGTATACAGACCTACGTAGCTGTGACGCATAACAAATATTACTCTGTCTATAATATCTATGGCACTGAATATCATTGTTATGTACAGCAGCACACGAATTGCACCTTCGAATTTCGCATTTTCCTGCTGATATATTTTAAAATCAACTTTACTTTGATTCCTTTCTGATTTTATGTTCCCTACCATTGCCCCAATAAATATTGATGCTATGCTTAAATACACACAAAGAAGAACGTGTTTTATTGTTATGCGGTCGAATTCTGTGCCCCAGGGTTCACCTATTAAAAAGTTTACGCCCCACGAACCAAGTACGAACGTAAAGAAACACACTAAAAATGCGCTAAAAATTATCATTTTATTTCCATACGACAGACTATATATAAGTGTGTTGGTAAATAACAAAAGTGTTGCCACCATCATTAAATTAACACCTGTATCATTATAACCCAGCACAAACAGCAGTGCCGTTATAACAGCTAGTGTAAGAAATATTAAAATTCTATTAGATTCTCTCATTTTCAATCATCCTAATTATTTTTTTAGCTTGACCGGCTGGGCTTTTTTCTTTCAAAACCCATTTTGATGCTTTTGCTCCAAAACGAGCAAGCTCATTATCTGTTTTTGAACAAGCTTTCATAATTGCAGTTTTTAAATCTTCGGCAGTATTTCCGTCTATGTAGTACAAATACTCGTCATATTCATCAGGAATACCGTCAAGCTTGTGCATAATAACAGGTTTTCCTGCTGCAAGATATTCCATTGTTTTTGACGGAAACGAATATTTTGTATATTCGCCTTCGTTTGTTCTCGGATTGACAAGAACGGTTGCACGGCTCTGATATCGCGACACCTCAAGTTTTGTGCAATATCCGTAGAACTTAACTCTGCTGTCTTTTTCTGCAAGTGTGCGGATTTCCTCTTCTGCATCGCCACTGCCGCAAATCCAAAGCTCGTAAGTTTCATCATCTATCATTTCAAATGCATCAAGCAGTGTTTTTATTCCAAACTGATAATGCAGTGTTCCTGCATAAAATATAATTCGCTTACCCGACTCCGGTAAATTTACAGCCATTTGCGTTGTGTTTGCTATTCCCTCCACAACAGTATAGGGTCTTGTGCCCACTTTCAGCGGATGCTTCATCTGCTCAGTTAAAAGAACAAAACTGTCAATACGTTTCAGGCATTTATATATAAGCCTGTTGTTTGCCTTGCGAAGAAATTTCCTTATTCCCGAAGTTTTCCCAAGGTCATAAAACTCAGGTAAATCCGTTACTATAAGAGAAATATTGTATGATTTATTAAGTCGTCTTATCGCACGGAGAAACGGCAGATACGCCGAATAAATTATTATGTTTTTATCGCCTTTTTTCTTTATCAGTCGTTTTACCTTTTTTTCTCTTACAAGCTGCTTTAAAAAGGGCAGGTTAATACTTCCTATTTCTGTGTTGTCTGAACCCATATACGACCATTTTTTTGTTTCAAGAAAAAGCTTTGTATAGCTGTTTGGATAGGTACCGACAGGAAGTACGTTCACAATGTCAATCGGAGCATCTGAAATTTCGTCAATGCCGTCAATAAGATTCCATTGAAACGTATTTGCGGCATTTGAAAGGCCGCCTTTATTATTTTCCAAAATATTTTTTTCTTCTTTTCTGTCAAACAGACATCCTAAGAATATCATTTATACCATCTCCTGCAATGCCGATATCAAAACCGACCAACCACCATCTTCATTTTCTAAAGTTTCTGTTTCCTTTTGTTCTATTTCCTCTGTTATAACCTTTTTCATCAGGTCAGCAAGCGAAGCGGGTTCAAACGGGTCAAAATAATATGCATTTTTATATTCAGCAAGAGCTTC
Organism: Clostridia bacterium; assembly: GCA_045644605.1. Classification (GTDB taxonomy): domain Bacteria; phylum Bacillota; class Clostridia; order RUG12999; family RUG12999; genus RGIG4103. Next base: position 32,037 of record JAZRHB010000021.1, on the reverse strand, counting down.
TTTGGCAACCGGTGTATCGCTACTTAAAATAATTGTACCGGTACGTGCAGCTTCTGCAAGAGGATATCCAAAAGATTCAATATACGACGGGTAAATAAGTACCGATTTTTTATACTCATCTATTACAGCTTCTCTTGAAAGTCTGCCGGTATATTCAAAATTTTCCGTATTTTCCTCATTAAGTGTGAGCTTTATTTTAAAATCTTTTATTCCCTCTTCATTAAGAAGCTCTGCAGCCTCATATATACATTCGTTATTTTTATAAATAAGATTTCCCGTAGGATAGAAAAAGCTTTTTGTATCGGGATTAGCACCGCCATTTTCTATGCTTATTTCCGGCGGACAAATAATAATCTTTTTCATTTTTACATTTGCCTTTTTTGCAACTGCTCTTCTCATCCATCTTGTCTGCACGGCAACCAAATCCGCAAATTTTGCAGATATTTTGATGATTGCGCCAATAATATGCTGTACTATTGCAAGAGAACGTTCGGAAGCCTTAAAAAACGAAAACTTTCTATAGTCCTGAAACGGAAGCGCCTGATGTATAAACACCATTTGCGGTGCATCAACACCAAATGTAATGATATTCTGAAGCGAAATTACCGCATCGGGGTTAAGGTCATTAATAACCTTTCTGCCCGTAAAGAAATCAAACATAAGCTTTTTCTTATGGCTGTTTTTGATTTCAGGAAAAAGAACAACCTTTATATTTTCCGTTTCTTCTATGTAATTATCGCCAAGCAAAAAAATCCATTCGTCATCTTTATAATTTTCTTTGACAAAATTATAAAAATCAGTTAAAACGGAAAGTGCTCCGCCTGAGCTTGCCGCAATATCATTTACAACTATTCGCACCCTATTGCCCCCATAATTATTTCATAACTGTGCTTTACTGAATAGTTTTCAGCAAGGCATTTCTTTGCATTTTCACCCATTTGTATCAAATCTGCACTGCACGCTTTGTCACATATTTTCACAAATTCGTCTGCATCTGTGGACTCACACCACCAGCCAAAGTCACCTTCTTCAATGATGCTGCCGATGTCAGTAGCCTTGTCCGTACATGCAATAACAGGCATTTTGTTTTGCATATATGAAAGCATTCTTGACGGACAGTTCGGAATTGTAAACCTGTGGTCAAGGAAAATAAGTCCCACGTCTGCCGAAGCTACAAAGGTTTCGTATTCGTCTTTCGGAAGTCCGTTTATTACAAGCACGTTTTCGGGCTTTTCAGCTTCCATATATGCTTTTAATTTAGAATATTCCGTACCGGTGCCGCATATAATGAAAAATCTGTCGGTCTTTCCTGCGTTTGCTTTAAGACATTTTATAACAAACGGAATGTCCTGTGGCTTGCCGAGGTTACCGCCATAAATAAACACCTTTTTATCTGTCGGTACGCCGTATTTTTTTCTTATATTTTCTTTGGTTTCGGCATCAATATTTTTATCAAGAAATTCCACGCTGTTAGGTGAAATATGTACTTTTTTTTCATCAATATACGGATTATGTTTAAGCACAAAATCTACATTTGCCTGCGACATACAACCTATGCTATCGGACAGTTTATAAAGAGATTTTTCTTTATTTCTGAACATTTTATATATCGGGCTTGATTTGGAAAACATGCCGAGGTCAACTGCGTTCTGAGGGAAAATATCTTTAAGAAGAAGATAAGACTTTGCCCCGTCACGTTTTTTCACAAATTTTATTACACTACCAAAATTTATCGGCGGTGTTGAATAAAGGACAATATCAAACTTTTTATCTCCGTAATATTCCTTTATTGCAGACAAAAACTGACTTTCAAGAAGTACTGTTGAAATGCCCTTTTCAAGTACGTTTGTCTTTTGTAGGTTTCCTACTTTAATACGCAAAACATCATAATTGTCAAATTGTTTTAAGTTTGTTTCTTCGCCGAACTGCCGCTCTGCCGGAGCCGCAATCGAAATGTAATGTCCGTTTTTAATAAATTCTCTTAACAAATCCAGATATATTCCCTGAAAATCCAGAGATTTAATCCTTGCCATTGTTAAAAATAAAATATTCATTTTTTCACTTCTTTTCATTATTCCGGTTTATAATTACAAACCGTTTTTTTGAATTTACCTGAAGCTAAAACAGGAATATCATCCACATACTGTATTTCAATTTGAGCATCATTACCCAAGATTGGTCTTAATGTTGCATCAAAATCTTCTTTTATATAAATTCCTTCTGCTCCATTCACTTTAAGAACATATTCTTTTTTACCGTTCTGAATAAACTGATACTGCTTCAGCTTATCATATTTCCACATATAGACACTCCAGGTATGTGGGGTAAGCGGTTTGCCGAGAGTATTATAAATGATATCCACTCGTCTGCCCTGAATACTATCAAAACTTTTTATTTCATCCGCCGTATCCTCACTTGTAATCCCTAAATCACCTGTATCATATCTGATAAGCGGCATTGAATAATTAAACAAATCCGTTACAACAATTCTGCCGAGCTCACCTGTTTCTGCCGGCTCATCACTGTCCAACTTCAGAAGTTCAACATAATAAGACGCTTTATTAACAACCATTTTATTTGTATCAAATGTGCTTTGTGCAATAACGCCGCATTCCTGATTGGAATATCTGTTAATTACTTTACAGCCAATCTTTTCTTCCAAACCTGCACGCGTTTCATCAAGCAGAATTTCCGAGCTACTTACCATTGATCTTAAATTAAATTTTCCTGTAACATTATTTTCTGTTATGTACTTTAAAATAGCATCATATGTAGATGCATATGCAAGTGTTGTTCTTATTGCTTTATCTTTAAGAAGAACGTCTGCAATGTATTTCATATTTTCATCATCAAGATGCAAAATGTCAATCGGTAACAAATTCTGTTTCACCTGTTCCATTTTGCTTTTCTTGTTTTTTTCTGTCCACACTCTGTAGAAAATAAATTTATCCCCTACATATTGTCCTGCTAATTCATTGAAATAAATAAGTTCAGACAAAACCCTCGTTCTTTTTGCCGGATTCTGAAAAATTTCAAACGGTGTTCCTGTAGAACCACTTGTAGACATCCTATGAAGGCTTGATTTGTCATACTTTTTCGACATTACGCCTTCAAAATTTTCTTTAATTGTATTTTTATTTATTACGGGACATTGTTTTATATCTGAATATTCGCTATAGCTTTTATAATATTCACAATTTGAGCTTGCTTCTTTTATCAATTCCTGTATTTTATTTTTTTGCCATTCCAAGATGTCTTTTTCTTTCATCAGCCTGCATATTTCTTTATAGCTGTTTCCAATTCTGTTTTTCTTTAATGCATCAAGAGCCCAGAAAACATAATATCTTATATTTCTCATAAAACACGCTTCCTCATTTCATAATTTTAAGTTCGTTATATTTCATCATATAAACGCCTTCGTCATAAGCGCCGATTTCAGAAGCATTTTCCCTGCCGCTGATATTTTCGTAAATCAGCTTCGGTACATTTACGCCGCATTCGTATGCGTGAGGGTATCCGCCGCCGAAACGGGGGTTTACTTCGGAAATATAATACTCGCTGCCGACATCAAATATATCTATATCAATAATGCCTTTAAAGCCTGCTGTTTTGATAAACTTTGTAATAAGGTCAAACAACTTTTCATCTTTAACGGAAACTGATTTATCAGTTTCGCCTGCACGCATTTTGATTTTCTGTTTTGTAAATATTGCAACCGGCTCGCCCGAAAGCATATCAATGTAACAGTCTGCACCGTATTCCGTACCGTTCATAAATTCCTGTATCATAAGGTTGTCACAAAGTGCGAAAAGAACTTCCACTTCCTCTTTTGACGATACCTTGTTTATGTTTATGCTTGCACTTCCTTTAACAGGCTTTACAAACACAGGGAAAGTGATTTTGCCGCTATCCAGGTCGGCATAAAAACTTTCTTTATCTATATAGCTTTTAGCTGTTTTAAAGCCGTTATTTATAAGAAATTCATACATTTTGAATTTATCAAAGCACATTTCAACCTTATCGTAGTCCGATACAATAGGTGTTGTGCCGAGTGCCTTGAACTTGCCCAAATTTTCGGAAAGTAAGCTTATTTCGGGGTCGATAAGTGTAAGCACTGCATCTATTTTTTCTTTTTTGCAAATATCAAGAATTACGTCAAGATATCCGTCCTCTACCATCGGCGGTACTATGTAATATTTATCCGCATCATAAATTGCGGGAGCAAGGTTGCTGCAATCCGTTGCAACAACGGTGCCCTTCCCCGAAAGCTCCTTTTTGAAATACTGCACTACTTTGTTTCTTGTGCCTGCGCTTAAAATAAGAATGTTCATCAAATCACCTTTAAATCATCAAAAAACAGTGGGGTTCCGCCTGTGTTTACAAACAGAATGTTCTTTCCTTTTATACCGCTGTTTTCAAGATATTTTTTCATTCCGCAGAATGCTTTTCCCGTATAGGTTGTATTAAGTCCTATACCTTCGTTTATCATAACGGATTTAACCGTTTCTTTAATATCGTCATCATACTGACCATAGCCACCACAAATGTAGTTATCATCAAAAATGACGTATTTCTTTATCTCCTCCTGCGGACATTCCAGATATTCGGCAACGCTTTTTTCAACAATATCGCCTCCGTACGGATTTTTACGGGCAATGCTTATGCCCACAATTTTGCGGTTTTCGTCTTTTTCCATAATTTGTCCGCAAACAAGACCTGCCTGTGTTGTGCCTGTGCCTGTTGCATGGAAGATATAGTCAAAATATATTTCGGTTTCCTGTTCATATTCAAGAATCTCTTTATATGCACCAACATACGCCTCAGTGCCGATATTTCCGTGGCCGCCGCCGGGCACAAAATACGGTTTGCCGGTTTTCTTAAGCTCCAATAATGTATTTTTAATGGTTTCGCCAACTTTTTCACGTGGGGTTTTTATAATTTCCGCGCCAAACAAATCCATCAGTTTGCTGTTGGATGTATATGTATATCCCTCTTTCTGAGATATTATGACACATTTTTTGCCCCTTGCCGCCGCACCGTTTGCAATTATTCTGCAATGGTTTGAGCTGCCTGCACCATATGTAACAACCGTATCTACGTCCTTTTTATCAATATCCTCAAAAAAAAGCAGCGCTTTACGTGCTTTGTTGCCGCCAAAAGAAAACGGAAGCAAATCGTCACGTTTCATATATATTTGATTTTCGTTTAATTCTGTATTCAGTTTTTGAATTAACGTAGGATTCATCCTATACCTCTTCTTTCAGCAGTCCATATACAAATCTGTTTACTTTTCTGCCGTTATATATAAGGTCTTCAATAAGAAGTCCCTCTTTTCTAAAACCAAGACTTTCAAAAAGCTTTTGTGCCGGAATGTTTTCCTCTTCCGTATAAAGATAAACTTTGTTTAAATCAAGGACTTCAAAAGCATACTTAACAAGCAGGCGGCTTGCCTGTTTGGCAACGCCTTTCCCTTTGCAGCTATGTTCGCCGAGGCACACATAGTATTCTGCTTTTTTATTTACCCTGTCAATTCCAAGAAGTCCGATAAGTCCTACAGGCTCATCATTATACAGAATTGTACAGTCAAGGCGGCCATCCGCATCCTTGGTTCGCTCCCACCACTCGGCTGTTTTATCCTCATAAAGAGGAAGTGCATAGTGCAGATATTTATTATTTTTTCCGTCGTTTATCCATTTAACTTTAAGTTCAACATCCGCAAAGTCAAATTTACGGATTGCAACGTCATTCTCTTTTATGTACACCGGTTATACCTCCAGCTTTTGTCTTTCAACGTCAAGCCTGCCGACAATGTGCTGTTTGCCGACAAGAATTCCTTCTTCCTTAAAAAATGCTTTTATAACGGTTTTGTATATGATTTTTATATCTCCCCAAAAGGTCGGGTTTTTGACATATTCAATATCGTACGCAAATTTTTCTTCCCAGGTAAGTGCGTTTCTTCCGCTTACCTGTGCAAGACCTGTAAGGCCGGGGCGCATTGTATGGCGAAGTCTTTCTTCCTCCGTATAGTACGGCAGATATTCCGTAAGAAGCGGTCTTGGGCCTACAACGCTCATATCACCTTTTAAGATGTTGAATGCTTCGGGAAGCTCGTCAAGAGAGGTTTTGCGAAGAAGCCGTCCGAATTTTGTAAGACGGACATCATCAGGCAGAAGGTTGCCGTTTTCATCTCTTTTATCCGTCATTGTACGGAATTTATAAAGCTTGAATATTTTTTCATCCTTACCCGGACGGTCCTGTGTGAAAAGCACGGGGCTTCCGAGTTTAACCCTTACAAGTATTGCAACAATTATGTACAGCCACGAAAAAACTATTATTGCGGCAAGGGCACAGATAATGTCAAATGCACGTTTTATGTATTTTTTATACATCAGAAGCACCCCTTAATAATTTCTATTATTTCGTCATGTTCTTCAGGTGTCATTTGCGGATAAAAATCACTTGGCAGGCAAATTCCTCTGTTGAAGATGTCTTCACTTACGGAAGCCTCGCCTTCTGTGTGTTCAAAGTAGTCGCAATCTTTATAGAACGGCTGCATATGCATCGGCTTCCAGATTGGTCTTGATTCTACGTTATGTTCAGCAAGAACATCCATTATATCAAACGGCGAAACGTCCGATGTTTTGTCTATTGTTGCCGCTGACAGCCAGTGGTTTGGTTTTGCATGACTTTCGTACGGCTGCAGGGTAATGGGCATGTCTTTAAATACGTCTATATATTTATTATATATTTTTGTTTTCTGTTCAACGTGGTCTTCGAGTGCATGCATCTGTCCCCTGCCTATGCCGGCACAGATATTGCTCATACGGTAGTTATAACCAAGCTCCTCGTGCTGATACCATTTTGCAGGCTCGCGGCTTTGTGTTATCCATTTGAGAACAGTTGAAAGCTTATCCGTATCGTTACCCACAAGCATTCCGCCGCCCGAGGTTGTTATGATTTTATTTCCGTTAAACGAAAGAATTCCGTAATCACCAAACGAGCCAAGCTTTTTGCCTTTATATTCACCGCCGAGACCTTCCGCCGCATCTTCAATAAGAGCAGCTCCATTTTCGCGGCAGATTTCCATAATTTCATCCATTTTTGCAGGTGTTCCATAAAGGTGAACAACCACAACTGCTTTTGCTTTATATTTCTTAAACGCCCTTCTTAATGCTTCGGGGCTTAAGTTCCACGTATCAGGCTCGCTGTCTATAAATACGGGTGTGGCGTTCTGATAAACAATGGGGTTTGCACTTGCCGCAAACGTCATTGACTGGCAGAAAACAATATCGTCGCTGCTGATACCTGCCGCACGAAGAGCCATATGTATTGCCGCTGTTCCCGCACTCATTGCAACAGCACCTTTAACGCCGATATACTCCTTAATTGTGTTTTCAAATTCGTTTACGTTTTTGCCAAGCGGAGCTACCCAATTGGTATCAAACGCTTCTTTAACGTATTCCTGTTCTTTTCCGCACATACACGGTGATGAAAGATAAATTTTTCTGTTCATAACTTGCACCCGTTTCATTTTATAATACTTTATCATATAATTTTACCAGGAGTAAAAATGCTTGCAAGGGCATTTTTACGACGCCGTCAATTGGAATGTGCAGTTGCCAGACTGCTAAAGAACCATAGGCTCTATGTATTTTTGTTTAACAAAAATACATACATTTTAATTATATCATACATATATATAAAAGGCAATATACTTTTTTTGGAATAAAAAAGCTGATTTCCCCTCACGCATAACGAGTAAAAAATCAGCTGAAAATATTATGCACATACATTTTTATTATATCAAATTGCAATGCTTGTGTCAATTGTCGGTTTCGTAGAATAAATGCCGCTGTTTTGGTGCTTTTTACCATTTTAAAAGGCAAAAAAAGAAGACCGCATCAGATGATGCGGTCAATGTATTATTTCGTTCGTTCAAGTATTTTTGCCGAGCGGTCAAGAAAAGCCTTCATCTGCTCGCTTGTAAGCGGTGCGTGTGCAAGGCTTGCAAGGTCATAAATGTAGTTACATACAAGCTTGTTATACTCCTCATCTTCACTTGCTAAAATTGATGATGTGATTGCACAGCCCGTATTTACAATAAGCTTCTTCTCATCGGGGATTTCGGGCATATTACCACCCATAAGAACACTCATTTCATTAAGTCTTCTTGCCTCTTCCGACATATTGATTATTGCAGGAAGTTCTGTCGTTTTAAGGTCACGACATTCTATAATAAGCTTATCATCGCCAATGCTGTCTTTAAATATTTTTGTAAGCTTTTCCGCTACATCCTTATCGGTTTCTGCGCCCGATGTGATTTCGGAATCCACACGTTTGAATCTTATATCGCGGTTTTTAAATTCGCAGAAACTCATAAAATGCGTATCTATTGCAAGCGGGAAGGTTACCACCTCTACCCCGTCTTGTTCATACATATCGATATACTGCGCCTGAACATCCGCATTTGTAGCATAATAAATGATATTTTTATGCTTTTCATCTGCACTTTCAAGATATTCAGCAACAGTTTTATACTCGCCTTTGGTGGTTTTGAGCATTACAATATCTTTTACTTTTTCGTAAAAGCTTTCATCTCTCATGCTGCCGTATTTCACAAACGGACTGATGTCATCCCAGTATTTTTCAAGCGTTTCACGTTCGGTATTAAACATTCCGGTCAGCTTATCGCAAACCTTTTTGATAATGTGTGCCGATACCTTTTTAACATATCCGTCATTCTGAAGGAAGCTTCTTGATACGTTAAGCGGAAGGTCAGGACAGTCAATACAGCCGCGGAGCATCATAAGATATTCGGGAATAACCTCTTTTATATTATCCGCAACAAACACCTGATTATTATACAGCTTAATCTGTCCTTCAAGACCGCTTGCCTCGTGCTTGAGCTTCGGGAAATAGATGATGCCTTTTAAGTTAAACGGAAAATCTACATTAAGATGAATCCAGAACAGCGGCGCATCCATATCCATAAACACTTTTGTATAAAAATCTTTATATTCCTCTTCTGTGCATTCGGACGGTTTTTTAAGCCACAGCGGCTCTTTATCGTTAAACGGTTTTTCGCCGGATTTTTCATCCTCTGCGTTTATTACATAAATGTCAACGGGCAGGAAATAGCAATATTTATATAAAATTCCGCTTATTCTTGAATAGTCAAGAAATTCTTCGTTTTCCTCACCTACGTTCAGGATAATATCCGTACCCACCTCAGTTCTTGAGCCTTCGCCGATTTCATATTCTGTGCCACCGTCGCAGCTCCATTTTGCAGGTTTTGCGCCCTCTTTATACGAAAGACTTTCAATTTCAACCGTATCACCCACCATAAAAGCGGAATAAAAGCCAAGTCCAAAATGACCGATTATGGATGTGGTTTTGTCATCCTTATATTTACTTAAGAAATCTTCCGCACCGGAAAATGCCACCTGAGTAATGTATTTTTCGATTTCTTCAGCTGTCATTCCAAGTCCGTTATCGCTGAAAATAAGCTTTTTATTAGGTTTATCAACCGTAACCTTAATTTCAAACTTTTCAGGCGCCTTTGCTTCCCCATCAAGCACAAGCTTTTTGCGTTTGGAAATAGCATCGCAGCCGTTTGAAACAAGCTCACGTGCAAATATATCCTTGTCTGAATAAAGCCACTGCTTTATCACAGGAAAAATGTTCTCGGTATGTACTGCAATATTACCTTTTGCCATAGTCTTTGCCTCCAATAAAAAATATAAATATATTTTACTACTTTGGGGAAATATTGTCAAGATTACGAAATAATTTCAAAGGTTATGTTTGGTGTTCGTTTGTGTACATCATCAAATATTTTTAGTATTTTCCCGCAATATTCCTTAACATCTTCATCAAGAGAATTGTATCCGTATATCTTCACCTTATATTCTCCTTCACCGTAAAATAGTCCATCAAGGCAATCCCACAATGCACTTAAGTTTTCCCCGTAATATTCCGGAAATCCGAATTTTTCTTTCAGCATTGTATGTATTTCCTCCGGTCTACACGAAGAAAAATCAATTATTATAGGATTTTCCTTTATTTCTTTAAACTCATAATAGCTTTCATCATGTTCTTTCACGTTGCTACCCCCTATTTTATTTCAACAAATGTATGGTAATGATCATATGTAACAAAAATCAGCCCGTCATTGGAATATACTATGCGCTTTGAATTTCTCCTTCCGCTTTCATAGTCAATATCCGCCTCATACCATATTCGTCCGGGGCTTAAGGGTAAGTGTCCGTTGTCGTTTCTATATCGTCCTCTTGTTATCATCTTTCCCGGACATTTTAAATGTAAGTTTGGCTTTCCAGATCGCCACCCTGCTTTTTCGGCATAGTCATATGAAATATAATAATACGGCAATATTCCGTAATATTTCAGATACCAATCCGCTCCGTCCACCCCTTTTTCCGTTGCATTTCCTGCAATCACTGCTCGCATTTTTTCAATTCTGCAGCGGCAGAATAAATGGTCGGGCGGAGCATCAAAAACAAACTCCTCTATACCATATATTTTACCATGCTTTTCTTTACAAGGCAAGCACCTTTTAATATCAACAACCGACACACGGTGTTTCCACTTGTCGCTGAAGGACACATATTTATTTTTAATCATACAATCCCGCCCTGTCATTTATAACAAGCATACGTAGCATTGTTTCATCAAGGTTCAGTTTGCCTTCTTCGTCGCCTTTCAGAATCCCTTTATTCATAAGCTTTGTTACCGTAGGCTTTGCCCAGTCCGGCATATTATCATCCACCCACGCATAGATAAATTTATCCGTCTTTTTTTCAAGAGCTTCAACCCTTTTAAGTAAATCCATATATAATTCCACCTTTTTCAAAAATCTTTCCCAGCCAAAGTCAAGTGTGCGGTGCGGACAGTATTTACCCGAAAAATCCTGATGCTTTTTTACTTTATCAATTCCCCATCTGAATTCTATCAGCTTTTCCGCCACAAATTCCGCCGCTTTTTCCTCCGCTTTTTCAAACCTCTCGCCGCCTGATTTGGAATAGCATATCTCAACGCCAATCCCCTTGCGGTTACCCTTACCTTTCATACCGTCGCCTGCATGGAATGCATTGCGGTCAATCGGGATGCCCTGGCGAACTCCAACGTCATCCACAGCAAAATGAAAGCTTGTCTGCAAGTTATTATTCTTCATATATGCAATCTCGTTTTTTGCGCTTGCATCTCCCGATGTGTTATGTATTACAAAAAATTCCGGCACCATAGAATACGGACATTTCAGCCCGTATTTATGTGCCGGAACAAAATCTTTAATTATATCCATATCATTTCACTTCCGGCAGCCCTGCCACAGATGTAAGAAGTGACAATATACCTGCAAGAATTGCTGCACTTCCTACCATAATCCAGTTCACATCACCCATTGCAGCCGCCGTTCCTATTGTTGCAATAGCCGTCTGCGCCACTGTTTTAACCGCCCTTATACCTGCTGCTTTTATCCACATCATCCCAATCACTCCTCAAAAATATGTTTAATCCCTTTGTTTATAAGAAAATCCTTTTCTTCTGTCTGAATTCGTTTGGCATCATCAAGTGCCTTTTTCATATCGCCATTGCAATGCGCATCGGGGATGCGTTGTACCGCACGGGCGGTGGCTTCGGACAGGACACTTGTTGCCCTGCCCGTCTGCATAATAAGTATCATCAGCCGTTCCTGATTTTTTTCGCGTTCCTGACGCTCTTCATCCTGCTTATCAATTTTCTTTTTTACCCACCACACAAGAAGCCCCGTTATTGCAGATGGAATTCCTGCCGCCATTATTATAGCTTCCATTTTATTCCTCCATTGGTTGCTCTTTCTGCAGGTTTTCTGCTTCTTCATCTGTTATTTCGTACCAGTTATCAGCACTGTCATTTTTACCAAGAAATATTTCTTTTCCAAACTCTTCACCATTTGTTAAAGTCATCCCCTCTGCAGCAGTAAGTTTTCTTAATTCAATTGTCGTTTCAATCACGCCAGTGTCCATCCTTTCTGTGTCGCTATCGCTTTTTCGCTATCGGTTAATTTAGCTAAATTCGTTGCACCAAATGTTATAGTTTTTGTTGTAGCAGTATCTGAATAATCTTTTAAAGCATTAATAAAGCTCATCAAGCTATCGTGTGTTAATCCTGTATGTGCAGAAAGAAATATACCTGTTCCGGCAATAGTTCCTTCAACCGTTATGTCCTGTAGTAGTGACGTGTTGGCAAAACAATAACTATAACTTGTAATCCTCTCGTGCAGTATAAGCCTTTCTATAGTTTTAAGGCTTGTTGCGTTAAAAAAAGCATTGTCTAAAGAATTAGTTGAACTACAATCTACAGTCCCCGCATTTTTAATCAACGAATTATCAAACATATAAGCAAATTTTGTTACTTTCGAAAAATCAAAGTTTATAACTTTGCCGTCCATATTTGTAATGTTAGTTAAATCAGCCCATGTTCTGAAATTCCAAAACATATAAGATGCATCACCAACAGGAACAACATCATATTTTGGTTTAAATATTTCATCAGCTAAATACCAATAAGCAAAAGCACGTCTGTAGTCTTCTCTTTTTGTTGTTTGCGTTGCCTCATCCCATCGTTGAAACTTGTTCCAAAACAAGTTATATTGTTCTTTTTTTCCTTCTTCTTTGCCAAGCTTTTTTCCGTTTGCCGAACCGTCATTAAAGCCGTCAATATAACCTGCCCCTTGCCCTGCATCATATACTTTTTTCTCATTATCAGCAACCATCGTCAGCTTATTTGCAATGCTCATACAGACTCACCGCCAATCAGACTGTTTTGCATAGCTATAATTTCATCAAGTGCGGCAGAAATATCGCCCAATTCCGTAATAGCATCAATAACAGAAAATTTAAGTGCGTTCACTTCATTAATCATAGATGTCAGCACCGGATATCTGTCGTCCGATGCAAGTCCTTCTTCACCAAACCCTTTTCGCACAGTTGCCGCAACAACCTTGGTTGTGATGCAACCGCCCGCCGCATCATAAAGAGCAATTTCAAACAAAACCTCTCCCGCTACAGCGTACATGTTTCCGGGCAGTACAAAGCTTTTGCAATCACTGCTTTTTGCAATTACAACAGTGCCGTCCGCACGTTTTGCTTTTACACCAATACTGCAGTTTTCCGTATCACAATCCACAAAATCAAATACAAATTTATATGCACGCACGTCTCCTGTTGTAAATATAAAATCACTGTAATAAATTTTTTCACTTTTTGTATCTATTTTTATTCTATACTCAATCATACTGCCTCCTTATAACACAATCATCTCAACTTCTTTTTTAGACTGTGTTCCTCTGATAAATATGTTAATACAGGAGCTTGCTTCCTCAAAATGCACGTTTCCGTAATAGTTATTACCGCTGTCATATCCTATTTTAAAATAGTCCATATCAACCTTACGATCCGCACCGTATACCCCGGTGGTAATGATATATGTATATTTCCCCGTATCACGCGAATAAACAGCTATACTTCCTTTAGCCATAACGATTATGTATGCATATGCTTTACATACAAGCGGTACCTGTTTCACAAGAACCGTCCCCGATGCGCTGTTTGAAAGTGTAAATGTCTCTTTTTGCACAAATCTCGAATTCATCATCGGAATTTTCGAACAGCACCACACTCTTTCATCATAAAGAACTCCATCTGCATCAATCCTGCATACCGGCACATATTCGTTTCCTTCTTTTTTCTCCGTGGTTACTACCGCAGTGGCAATGTTTAAATTTGTTGATGCATATAAATAAACAAAATTTTCTTTGTCTGCCGAAACAGTAAGTGAAATTCCCTCTGCATCAATTTTCATTCTCATACCGCTGTCAAAAAAGCATAAGCCTTCACCTATGATAACACCTGTCTCACAAAGAGCCGCCTCGCAGCCGGAGCGTATTCCACCCGTCACAATTTCGCTTCTTATGCAGTTCAGCTTGTCAGTATAAAACAAACTTTCGTTAACAAATTCACTGCTTGCGCTTACACTGTCATCTCCCACCTCGGCAAGAATTTCATTAAGTGACTCTGCCGAAATGGAGTTATTATCTATAAAATCAACACTAAATCCCATTATTTAACCTCCTTAAAAACCGGTTTTTCCGATATGTTATTGTTTTCAAATGTAAGATATACTCCGTCTATAATTTTTTGTACTGTTTTTTCATATCTTCCAAACTTATACTGAAGCGTGATAATATCTCCAAGCTGAAAATCTTTTTCAAAATATATTTTACGAAGAGAAAGCTCTGTATCATCAGTAATTTTTTTATTTTCAAGGTCTGATATTGCCTCGCTTTCGTATAATCCGTCAAGTTTTCCTTCCCACCTGTAAATTCCGGTTTTTTCATCTTTTTCTATATAAGTCCATACGGAATCCGGGCGCACACCATCTTCCATTTTCTGCTGCATCTCATACCATCCGCAGCTGCAGTAATCACCAATCATTTTTGTATTCTCAATACCATACGCATTTTTCATCTGCACAGAAATAATCATTGGATTGACCGTGTTTTTTGTTGTATTAAAAACCCATTTTTTATTCTTTATATCAAATAAAACAAAATGACCGCCGCCACCGATATCCATAAGGTCGTGCACAACTTCGCTTGCCGGATTATATACATTTCTCCAGAAATGCTTATCATCCACATATATTTCGTCAAAGCCCCGAGCATCACCAATCACAAAATTCTCCACATCAGAAAACGCATTTTCCACGCAATACCGCGAAATGCTTTCCACATCTTTTTTTATATCAAGACCATTGGTGGTAAATTTCGGCACCAATCTTTTTGAAAGCAAAAAATTGCATGTCTTACCATAAATAGCAATCTCATCTTTAACGCGAAACCCCGTCAGAATACCCTGTTTGTTCCCTTGCACAACAACAATAAGCTTGTTGTTTTTTATGTCAAAGCTTTCCTGAATAGTTTCACAAACCTCACTATCCGGTGTAAAATGCATTTCAAAGCTTCCTATATCATTGTTTTTCAGATGCCAGTTGCTTGATATTATACGGTTTTCAATACACAGAAGATTAAAATCAAAATCGTATAATCTTATATCTTCCATCAATAAACCCCCTCAATATACCGGCATCTGTATCTGCACAGAACATTTATCTGTTCATTTGTATTATCAGTGATAGCTTTTATATGATTTGCCCCCTGCATAAGTTTGAATCTGTGCAAGAACGTATCTTCGGAAATATAGTTAAGCATATTCCCACGCACACTGCTTGTGATTTTTCTGTTTTCAACATCAATTTCAATAACTTCATCCTGCACAAGATATACACAAAGCTTAATACTTTCTCCGGTTGTTTCGTTAAGCACAGTAATTCCGGCTTCTTCCGGCGGCATTGTAGTTTCTTTTATACATTTTATTTCAAAAACCGGTTCGCTTTCGGCATCACCATTTACAATAATATCACTTTCCGAGTTGCTCGATGTAAAAACACACGGCAGTATAAAGTTTGAACCTATTGTATTCTGCCTTTTTCTTATATATTCCGTCTCCTCATCAAATCCGTAAAAATACGGCATATCGGAAGAAAAGACAATAACAAATCTCATATATTTGCTGTTACGTTCACCCGGCGTAAAATGTGCATTGTGGCAAACAAGCTTTCGTTTTTTCTCACCGAAATCCATATACAATTCCCCGGGTTTGTCAAGCACCTTAAGAATATCCCGTAAAAACTGTTTGTTTGAAATTTTTATATCTCCGCCAACAGTAACCGTTCTTCCCCCTACAGAAGAAGATACACTGTCAACTCCGTCAATATCGGCATAAGCTACTGTATTGAACGTCCTTTCAAGGGGATACAGCCCGTCAATATCCGTAACTCTTACAGGGTAATCCCCACCAAACCGGAAATCTATTTTTCCGGCATCATTTTTATAATACATATACATTCCACGATTACCCCCTTAACCTGTTCACTGTATCGGCAATTCTTGCCTGTTCAAGCTGTTGACTTACGGTTTGCCCGCTTCCGTAAAAATTATAGTTCGAATTATATACATTCGGGTTGCCGTATCCTACTGATATCTGTCCGCTTATTTCCCCTAATTTTTCTGCAAATTCAATCTTGATGGCATCAATAATGCCGTCGATACTCTGCATAAACCCCTCACCAAAGGCTTTTGCAGAATCTATTCCTCCGAGAGCAAAACTTTCGGGCACTTTTTCAAAAGATTTTGAAAGTTCTTCCAGAAGGTCATTCGTAGTTTCTGTATAATATGTTTTTGCATTTTCGATATCTTTATTAAAAATTTCATTTGTAATTTCGCTTTCAAGCCGTTTTTTAGTCAGATATCCGTCAACATATTTCTTAAACTCTCCCTCCGGCATTTTGAGAAGAGCCTTTGCAACATCAAGACCATCCTCAACAGAAAGCTCTCTTATGGAATCAAATATCTCGTATGGCACATTTCCGCGTTCTTTGATACCAAGTAGTGCGTCCTTATACTCTTCAAGCACCTTCACCTGTTTTTCAAAATCAGCAAACTTCACATAATCAAAAACAATATCTTTCTGGTCAATCCACGAACCATCAATAAGCTGCATTCCCGGTCCGGCATTTTTAATCGTAACCGTACCTTTGGAATAAAGTCCGCCGTAATCGGACAGCTTTTCCGAAAATTCTTCTTTCTGTTTGAGAATATTTTCAAACGTTTTTTCTGCTTCCTCTGCCAGATTACTTACATTCTCCATCGCGCTGCCAGCCATCTCTTCATATGCAATAGCCACCGCCTCGGCATTTTCCTCCAGCACTTTACTTTCGTATTCACCAATCTTTGCAGTATATTTCCACCATTCAACACTGCCCTTATTCAAATATTTATCACGTATATTTTCAAGTTTTTTATAGTATTCCTGCTCGCTGATAACTCCCGCTTTATGTTTTGCATCAATAGCTTTCACCATATTTGCGGCAAGCTTTTTCAAAACTCCGCTGTTTGGTACAGCTGCTTCCCGCACGCCCCCAAAAAGCGCTTTCCCGATTTTCTCTTTCCCTATATTTACAATGGACCCTTTAATTGAGTCCAGATAATCGGATAATATCTTTTTAACATTCAAATCAATTTTTATTTCAATCGCCTCCTAAAACAGCATAGATATCTTATCTGCAAAATCTTCGTCTTTTATTTCCGGACTGCGTTCATCAATAAGCGCATATTTCTTTTGAAGTCCGGCAACTCTTATTTTTTCATTTTTATCTTTTATTTCATTTAAATCCATACTGCGAAGTCTTACAATCTGCATAAACCTAGAGTTTTGGTCAAGCCCCCTAAACAGTGTCAGAAACTTCCACCAATGCATATTTTCTTTTTCAAGGTCAATATGATACTGCGCATAAAAAGCACAGTAAATCAAATCAGCATCCTGCTTATACGAATACAGTCTCTTGCCTCTGCCCCCGGTATTTCCCCGGGGCATAATGCCCCCTGCATAAAACCTGCAAAGGGCATAAACAGCCTCGGAAAATTTTGGCGGAAGCGAGATGTAATATTTTTTAAAAATTTCGGCATACCTCTTTGACGGCGGGTTAATTTTCATCATCTGTTCAAAATCAATCCACCGTCTGAAATCGGTATAAATGCCATAATTCCCGCCAAAAGCTTCAACATATTCAGGAAGCGGAGTATTTAGAATACTCATTCTCCGGGTACGAATGTACAGGTCTGCCAGTTATCTTCCGAAACTGCCCTGCCAAACACTTTTTCTCCGGACGCTTTAAAGCTTCCGCTGTATGTGTATGCTTCCGCTGCATCGCCTTCGTTTTCAACCATAACGGAAAAACTTCTTTTAACTGCTTTGCAGCTGCCGTTTTCATCAGCGCTGCTTAAATCAACGCTGACAATTTCTCTTATTGCATCGCCGCCAACAAACTCATTTTCAGCAATGTTTGCAATATCGCTGTGTACGGCATTGTTTTCAAACAAATCAAAAGAAAAAGACATTGCAGTATCATAACCCACAACGTCATTTCTCTTGAATTCTTCATCAATATACTGACGTGAATATTCAATCGGACTTCTGTTTACGCTTGCCTGTGTAAATCCGGTCATTCTTACGAACTGTCCGTCATCTACTGCATAAAACGGAAGTACCTTGCTTCTTTTAACAATATTCATTTATCTATTCTCCCCTTTTATAATAATTCAAAGAGCATTTCACTGCGTATTTCATCTGAGCTGCGCTTAAATGCTCTGCCTCAAACTCGCCCTCCTGCGAAAAATTAAGTGCCTGTAGATTATCATCTATATCCACTGCCTTATGACTTTCCAGTTCCGATTTGAACTGTTCAAAAAAGCCGTAAATTTCTTTTACATTTTCTTTAAGATAATCCGTATTTACTACAAGCTTAAATACAAACTGACGGAGTGCGTCGCCGCTTACATATTTCCTTATTTCATCATCTGAAACCGGCACTATACTGATACCGTCATTTTCAAGAAAATCCACCTCGCAAGAGCGATTTTTAATGCAATCAAATTCGTTTACTATTTCAACTATTTTTTCTGTAATCAAAAATATCACTTACCTTTCGGCAACCACTTTATAATGTGCTTTTCCAATACCTTTATTTTTCTTAACAGCTGTAATAAAAAATGCCTGCGGGGGACAAACCTCGTCCCCGCAGTGTCCAATCACAAGCCTTGCTCCTTCCGGAATGACTACACCATCTTCAAAAATCCTTATGATAACGCTCCCCGATTTTACCACGCCGCGTTCTTTCATCTCAAGACTTGTACTGTCGCATATACGAACACCGCAAAACTGCATCCTTTTATCTTTATCATATACCGTAATATCCCCGCGAAGAATCATTAATAAATCCCTCCGTACAGATATCCTGTAGCCGCAAGATAAATTTCGGCAATTTTTGCAAGCTTTTCTTCAAGAACATCTTCATCGTAAACAATACCGTATCCGTCATGCTCCTCGGAATGAATGTTCTTTTTTTCGTCATCACAGTAGAATGCTTCACACATTTCACAAACAGCCGTTTTTATTTTATCATCACATGGGACTTCAATATTCCCAAACGTAATATTATCAATAAAGCTTCTTGCCTTGAGCTCATACCTGGCAAAAAGCCTCTGGGGGATTAAATCTCCCCCAAAGGCTTCGCTGTAATATGTAAAATCCACATACTGCATATTACCACCTGCTTATTTGCAAACTACAACGCAGCTGCCGGCTTTTTTAGCAAGACCAAGGGTATCGGTTTCCGCAACAGTAATGTACTGACCTTCGGTAGCAGAAATTTCTCTGCCGTCAAATACATCCCACGAAGATAAATCTTCATCGTAGGAAACTTCTGTTGCTGATGCACCAACCTTGTAAACAAGGCTGTTACCCATAGAAGCATCCGGAGTTACTTCAATAACAGTAGTTCCTTCTTCGCTTCCTTCTGTTGATGTTACATTAAGCGGTCTTATTTCAGGTGCTGCATATTTATATGCAGCAAACGCATCGTCTTTAATAACAAGATAGCCAATTCTCATAGTAGCTTTAATAGCAATCATATCCTGTTCTGCAAGAGAAAGCGGTTTGCCGTCGGCATCAAGTGTTCCCTGAAGAGTTGCTTCAGTAAGAACTTCAAATTCGATACCCGAACGCATACCAACAATGCTGTATTTCCAGTCACCGCCGATAATATCAGCTTTATTTTTATCCCATGAACCGTTACGAACGAATTCAATCGGCTGTGAATAAAGTTCTTTTTCATTGATACCTTCAATGTAAACCGGAGCGTCATTTGCATCTCTTAATTTGCGGAGTGCATTTTTAACACCGATATGACCGGCAAAACCTGTAACTTCGTATCCGTTAGCTTCAACCGCTTCCATAGTATCGGAAATTGCAAGGTCAATATCATTGTTTGATTTTATAACCATGCCAGAGCCTTCCGCCGCCGCCATAACGTTAGTTGCAAATGGAGAATTTTCGCCGAAAAGACAAGCCTTGTCAATTGCTTTGTAGAACACTTCCTGAATCTGCGGTTTGAGTTCTTCAAACACGTTGATTGTGGAATCGTTCAGCTTTTCTTTTGTAACCGGAATAATAACCGCAAGCTTTTTAGCCTCAATTTCGGGATGAATCCATGATGCACCCGATGTTTCAATTCTCTGACCTTCGCCAACCCAGTAAGCACCCGGTCCGTCAACAAGAACGTTGAATTTCTTTTTATCTGAATTCATTGCCTCTACTTTAGAAAGGCGAAGAACGCTTGATCCCCTTACAATACCTGCAAGAATTTCTTTTGCCTGCTCCGCAGGCACAAAACCTGTTAATTCATCTTTTAAATAACTCATTTTTTCCTCCTAATTTCTTTTAGCCTGATTTTCATAAATTGTCTGTAAAAAGCCTTGAGAAGCCTGATTTTTGCCCAAATGCCTCATACCTCCGGCAAGCTTTATTTCGTCCCCGAAAAGATATTCATTATCGGCAAAAACCCTTTCCATCTGCTCATCAAATCCGGAAAGCACTCCGTCCTTAAATTCAATTTTATCCATATCAAGAAGTGCCCTCGCCGCTTTGATATTTTTAGCCCTGCGGCTCATAAGTGCCATGTCAATCGCATGTGATTTACCCGTTTCCGCCATCTTATGTGCAAACCCTGCAGTGTCCGCATCATATTTTTCTTTAAGCGCATCATATGCCAATTTCATTTCGTCATACGCCGCAAGTCTTCCGCTTTGCTCCTCAAGCATTTTTTTATTGGCACCGTTTTCATTTTCAAGCGCGGTATATTTTTCGCGGCTTACATATCCGCCGCCCGCCAGATTGGCAAGCTTGATATTTTCATTTCCCGCAAGCCTTTCTTCCACCGCACCAAAAAGCTCATCCCCCAGTGCCTCTTTTAAAAATTCCATATTTCCTCCTTTTAGTTTTTATATGTGGTTTCGCCACAAAAAAGGTCAGCAGTTTATATCTCATACTGCAGGAGAATCTATATAAAAGGCAGTTTTAACGCCATGCCCGGGGCACAAAAAAAGGACACCTTTTAAGTGTCCTTAATTATTAAGTTTTTTAGTCTTCAAACATAATCATTTCAAAAAGCGAATGTGCGAACATCATGTGCATCGGTCTTGTAGGGTGATTCATTTTATTAGCAAGCAAGCTTGTAACATCAACCCCGGCCTGATACAGCTTCTTCCATTTTGCAAAGCAGTCACACACGGGAACACCGCACTCTGCCGCCACTTTTTTAGCTGCTTCAACATATTTTTCAAGTATTCCAGTTTCAAAGCGTCTTGTATTTTTTTCTGCTCTTGGACGCATATCTTCATCTATATCTGGCGAAATATATGTAGCCGTCATATTCGGCGTCATAAAGATAACCTCGCCACCGGCTTCTTTAAGCTTTATGAAAATCTCACGAAGTGAATTTTCATATCTTTCAAGAAGCTCAAGACCGCCACCGCTATCATTAAGTGCAAAGCAAACAACCGTAAGGTCAGGATTGTAGCAAAGTACAAATCTTTCAAGAAATCCGTGCCAGAGCGAATGTGTTGCATTATCTCCCGATTTACCTGCATTTATAATGTTAACAGGCACACTCGGATAAATTTCCGCAAACATCTGTTTCAGCACATTATGATATACATTGTCATAATCAAAAACATCCGCATATCCTTTCGGTGTCATAATACCTTCAAACGCACCGTGAGTCACGCTGTCGCCAAAGAAAGCAATTGTAATAGGGTTTCTGTCATCACCCATAGCGTCATAATTCATAAATTTTTCACGAAGCTTCATATGTAGCCCTCCTCTTTCAAGGGTCATTTTACCATACCACTACATTATTGTCAATACTTTTCCGCCTGATTTTCGCTCATATTGTATACTCTCATAAGATACTGCTTTTTATCAATAATTCCATTCTTAAGCTCCTCCATTGCACGCTCTGCAATAGCACCGCTGTCCTCAATAATACTGTCATCAAACAAAACAGTAACATCCTGAGTGTCAAACCCGCCAAGGTAGAGCACCGCCCTTGCCATATCAATAGCCGCCTTTTCAAACACAAGCTCGTGTTTTTTAAGATTTTGATAAAGCTCGGATTTCTCACTTATGACCTCTGTTGCAGTTTTTATCTCATTACGGGTGCTTAAGTATCTATCATTGCCAAGTCCGCACTTTGCGGCAAGAAGATTTAGGTTTTTCTGCAACGCCTTTTCGTGCGGCTCGGCACGAAGCTCCATATTTATTTCACGCAAATCCGTAAGCGACTTATCCGTCATTGCATAAAATTCGGTATCATTATCATCAAACAACGGATTAAATCCTGACCCCTGCGAAATCTGTGCCATACCCGCCGGCACAATAATTCTTTTTTTACCAAGACGGAACTCATTCTGATAGCTGTCATACACAAGGTCAATCCCTTTCAGCACGTCAATGCTGTCCGCAAAAACCGAAATCCCCATTGGGTTATCAAGGTCAATATTATTCACAATATTCGGCGTAATAATCTGGAACATCGGCATATCTCCTGCTTCGTATTCCCCTAAAACACCCTCCGGCAAAGCCATTTCGGTAAGACCCGAATATTCCGCTTTAAACAGCTTGTTTCTTACAATATATCTGCCGTTTTCCTGCGTATGTATATTCATATACACACATTCTGTCTCATCCACAATTCTTTCGCTTGCAAATGCGCATCCGGTAATCCGTCCGTTTTCCCACGAAAGCGGATATATCATATCGGCGCGTATGTAATCAATTACAACATCATCGCCATCCTTATATTCCACAAACGCGCCCGTGCCAAGCGCAAAACAAATTTCTGTAAGACGGTTTGCCCTTACCTTGAAATTGTTTTTATCAAGCACCGAATCAAGAAAGCTTTGTGCCGTTTCATTTCCGACACAGATTTTCACTTTCTCATTCATAATAAGATTTGCCCAGTCCTCACACACTTTTTTTGCCATACTGAGCGTAGCTCTGCTTCGTGCCACCACCGTTTTCCCGTTATACTGCGTATAATCGTGAAAACTGCTTACCTTTCCCTGATACCAACCCAGCCATTTTGAAATATGGCTGTAGAACGAGTCGTCAATTACATTATACCCCTCGTTTTTCAAATAACTTCTGATACTATCCATATCATTCCTCCTTAAAACTGATTTTCGCGTATATTTGTAGAATTTTCTGCCGTATTACGCAAAATTTATGGTTTTAAACCTTGTGGTGTTCTATTCCACTCGGCTTAAAATATCATCCATATAGCTTTCCACACTGTACTCCATTGCATCAAGCGAATCCACATTAACCGTGCCGTCATCAAGCCTTACGTCACCCGAACTCTTATCATCCCATAATGCACCCGAAATTGCATCAATAAGATGCACAAGCTCCCGTCTTATCTTAAACCGCCTCTGTGACATAATCATATTGAAAAATCTTATTCTCTGCGTAACCTTTGTTTTCTTTGCCTTTCGCACGTCAACGGCAAGTGCCGCCCGTGCCGCCGCAACCTCAAACCCGGCAATAAGCGTAGTTTCGGCACTGTCGCAGTACACATCGTAAACCGGATATTTTTCTTTGCACATCCTGACAAACTCCACAAAACATTTTTCAAGCTCTTCCGGTGAAACCGCCTTTTTCATATAGAACTCTTCAAGCACAACCACTTCACGAAACCCCTTTGTAAATCCCGTACAAACAAATGCGTGTGCCGATTTGTTACCACCGAAATCCACACCAATTGATGCAAGCATTATGTCCTCATCGCCACTCGCAAAAAAACCTTTTGTGTTTTCGGCAAACTCGCGGTATATAATCCCCTCCGCCGCTTTCCAGAGTCCAAGAATAAACCTGTCATAAAATACTCCCGTATATTCTTTTTTTAAGTTCTCCACATAATCGTCGCTTAAAAACGGATTATCATCAATCAGAAATTTCATATCAAGAAGGTCAAGTTCGCCTTTTCTATCAAGATATTTCTTCTTGAACCAGTGATTCGGATTATCCGGATTTGTTGTTCCTATAAGCTTTGCACCGGGCTTACTTAACCTCGATAAAAGCATAGTAAAAAAGTCCTCATTAAAAAGCGTAATCTCATCGCAATACGCTCCCGAAAGGCTCATCCCCCTTATCTTGCTTTCAGCACGGCAGTCGCTTACTCCCTCAAAATAAACAAGCCGCCCAAACAGGCGGCCTTCCTTTTTAGAAAGTGAATATTTAAATTGTTTTGCCCCAACAAGCTCTTCAAGCAATTCAATAACATTGCGCCGAAGTGAGGAAATGGTTTTTGCAACCATAATAAAACTTGCATCTTCAGGCATACCGGCAACCCAGAGCGCCCACACCACAAGGCTTATCCATGTTTTACCGCTTCTGACTGACCCCTCAAGAACATTGATTCTTTTAAGTCCGTCACTTTTCCATAACCCGATAAGCTCTTTTTGTCTTTCGCTGTATGTAATACACTCATCCCCTCCCCAAAACCTTTGATGATACCATAATACACCAAACTTTGGGTTTACTACTGTCACTTTTTAATTTCAAGCGTAAATAAAATATATTCGTCGTCTTCTTTTTCCGCCCATTTTGCAATGCCGCCCGCCTCATTCATCATAGAAACGGTATTTCTTATTGTATTAATATATATCCTTTCATTTTTAACAACCTGTTTTCTTTTTGGCACATTTTCCTTATTTTCGTTTTCCTCATCTGCAATCATCCGTCTTATTCTGTCGGGAGTAAGCCTTTCTCTCCCCGCAATTTCAAGCAGCTCCTCCTGTCTTTTTCTGTCAGGTATTCTCATTGTCTCCGTCACCTGCCATTCATCAAGACCATATCGTCCTGCAATACGTTTTGCTTTATCTGTAATGTTAAGTGCCTTGATTTTAGCTAAAATGCTTTCTTCACTTATCCCTATCCGTGCCGCAAGCTGCGCCCGGGTAATAATAGACCGTTCAACTATCTTTTTATACGCCTCGCCCTCATCAAAAATACTGATACTCTGACGCCCTGTATTTCCAATCAGCGCCGACGGAAGAGCCGCATCATTTTTAATAAACCGTACAATCGCAGGCACCTTCTTCATACCCACCATCCTTGCCGCACGAATACGTCTTTCGCCTGAAATGACCTCATATTTCCCCCGCACCCGCCTTACGCATATCGGCTCAATAATCCCATATTTCCTTATCGACTCTGCAAGCCCCTGCAAAGCCGTTGTATCAAAAAAGCTTCTGGTTTGATTAGGACACACCTTTATTTTATCAATGTCAATATATTTAAGTCTCATTTGTCTTCTCCTTTCGGGTTAATTATACCATATTTTTACAGTTATTGGTATTATTTTCCATCCCAAAATTTCGACATTATATTTGTTCCTTTTTGCTTGACATTACCTAAAGATTACTATATAATTAAACTATTAAATTACATAAAAGGGTGATTTTACATGAAAAAAATCTTATTTCAGGGCGACTCCATAACAGACGCAGGCAGAAATCGCGAGCTTGACCATTTAAGAGGATTTGGTTATTCCACAATGGTATCCGGTGAGCTTTTGCTTGACTATCCAGGCGAATTTGAAATTTTGAACCGTGGTATAAGCGGCAACAAAATTGTTGATATTTATGCCCGTATCGGAAGAGATATCGTTGCACTTCAGCCTGATTATATGAGTCTTCTTATCGGCGTTAATGACGTGTGGCACGAGCTTAATCATAACAATGGTGTAGAAGAAGAAAAGTTTGAAATGGTATACTGCCTTGTTATTGAAGAGCTTAAAGCAAAGCTTCCTAACCTCAAGCTTATGATTCTTGAACCATTCGTTCTTGAAGGCCCTTCAACAACAGCAAATATTGACTACTTCAAAGAAGAAGTTGCAAAACGTGCCGCAGCTGCAAAACGTGTTGCTGATAAATATGGCATTAAGTTTATACCTCTTCAGGAAAAATTCAATGAAGCGGCAAAACTTGCTCCCGAAACCTACTGGATTATAGATGGTGTACATCCGACAGCCGCAGGTCACGAGCTTATTGCCCGCGAATGGATAAAAGCCTTTAAAGAAATAATGTAATAAACAAAAGCCGTGACTGCACGGCTTTTTCTTTTTGCCTTATTGAAAAGGATGTAGCGCGCTCAATCTGAAGCATTTATGCCCTGCCCGAAGGCGTACATGGTACGCGTAAGAGGTGAAGAGAGAGTGCGAGCGCAAAGGTTTTTATAAAAGAGAAATCTGCAGCAATGCTGCAGATTTCCACATAATTAAATACTTTATTTAAATTTTTTCCTTTGCGCATCTGCGCCTTTTCGGAACTGGATTAATACATTCCCATTCCGCCGCCCATACCGCCTGGCATTGCCGGAGCTGCAGGAGATTCTTCTTTAATATCTGCAACAAGGCTTTCAGTTGTGAGAACCATTGATGCAACTGAAGATGCGTTCTGGAGAGCACTACGTGTTACTTTTGCCGGGTCAACGATACCGTTTTCAATCATATCCATATATTCTTCGGTAAGAGCGTTGAAGCCGTAACCGATTTTGCCGGATGTTTTGATTTTTTCAACGATAACCGCACCATCAAGACCTGCGTTGTGAGCAATCTGTCTTACCGGTTCTTCAAGAGCTTTTACAACAAGTGCAACACCTGTTTTTTCGTCGCCTGTTGTTGTATCAAGAAGTGCTTTAACAGCTTCGATTGAGTTGATGTATGCTGTACCACCACCTGCAACAATACCTTCTTCAACTGCTGCACGTGTAGCTGCAAGAGCATCTTCAATGCGAAGTTTCATTTCTTTCATTTCAGTTTCTGTAGCAGCACCAACTTTGATTACTGCAACACCGCCGGAAAGTTTTGCAAGTCTTTCCTGAAGTTTTTCTTTATCAAATTCAGAAGTTGTTTCTTCAATCTGAGCTTTAATCTGGGATACGCGGTTTTTGATAGCGTCAACATCGCCCTGACCGTCAACAATGATTGTTGTTTCTTTCTGAACTTTAACCTGTTTTGCTCTGCCGAGCTGGTCAAGAGTTGCTTCTTTAAGTTCAAGACCAACTTCATCGCTGATTACCTGACCGCCTGTAAGAATAGCAATATCTTCAAGCATTGCTTTTCTTCTGTCGCCAAATCCCGGAGCTTTAACACCTACACAAACAAATGTTCCGCGGAGTTTGTTAAGTACGAGAGTTGTAAGAGCTTCCCCTTCAATATCTTCAGCAACGATAACAAGTTTTTTGCCCTGCTGAACAATCTGTTCAAGAACAGGAAGAATATCCTGTACGTTAGCAATTTTCTTATCTGTGATAAGGATGTACGCATCATCAATAACAGCTTCCATTTTATCTGTATCTGTTACCATGTACGGAGAAATATATCCTCTGTCAAACTGCATACCTTCAACAACATCTGAATATGTTTCAGCTGTTTTAGATTCTTCAACTGTGATAACACCGTCGTTACCAACCTTTTCCATTGCATCAGCAATAAGGTTACCAACAACTTCGTCAGCAGCAGAAATTGCAGCTACTCTTGCAATATCTTCTTTTCCTTTAACCTTCTGACTGTTCTTTTTGATGTTTTCAACTGCTGCTTCAATAGCTTTTGAAATACCTTTTCTAAGAATCATCGGGTTAGCACCTGCTGCAAGGTTTTTAAGTCCTTCACGAACGAAAGCCTGCGCAAGAAGTGTAGCGGTTGTTGTACCGTCACCTGCAACGTCGTTTGTTTTTGTTGCAACTTCTTTAACAAGCTGAGCACCCATATTTTCAAATGCGTCTTCAAGTTCGATTTCTTTTGCAATTGTAACACCGTCGTTAGTGATAAGCGGTGCACCGAATTTTTTATCAAGAACTACATTTCTTCCTTTAGGTCCAAGTGTGATTTTTACTGTATCAGCAAGAATGTTAACACCTTTTTCAAGAGCGCGTCTTGCTTCTTCAGCATAAATAATCTGTTTTGCCATTTATAACAACTCCTTTATTATTCCACAATAGCGAGAATGTCGCCCTGTTTAACTATGATAAATTCATCTTTGCCGAGTTTAACTTCTGTTCCGGCATATTTGCTGATGATAACTTTCTGTCCAACGGATACTTCCATTTTAACTTCGTTTCCGTCAACTATTCCGCCCGGACCTACTTCTATAATTTCAGCTATCTGAGGCTGTTCTTTAGCGGCGCTTGCAAGCACTATACCGCTTTTTGTTGTTTCTTCAGCTTCAGTCATTTTAACAACAACTCTGTCAGCTAATGGTTTTAATTTCATATTTAATTCCTCCTTAAATTTCCGGTTATTAGCACACGAGCGAGTTGAGTGCTAACCACATAGAATATATTACTATTTTTGGGGGATATATTCAAGTCCCTGTTTTGCTCATTATTTGAAATTATATCCAAAATACTCTCATTTACTCTTGATTTTACCACTTTTTACATTCATAGTGAAAATATCCTATATAATAAGTATATATTTGTGCACTTTTAATTTTATTATCATTCTTGCCCGCTTATTACAGCTAAAAAGGGCAGTTTCCTTTTATATTCCTTTGACATTAGGGCAATTTTCATCTGTACAATTTTCACATTCCTCTGAATCATGGCTTTCAAGACAACACAGCATATAATCACATTCTTCACAACAACATTCCACCAATATTCCATCCTTATCTGTATATGCCCCATTTCCCCTGCAATTAATCCTATTATTCCCCGGAGTTAATTCAATTCCTGTTATATCTATAATCATTTTTCTCTCCCCATACCCTAATGTTTACATTATATAATGTAATAATCTATATGTCAAGATAAGTTTTGTAATAATATAGTATGTATAAAACAGATAAGGTGTTGATATATATGCTTAAACTGAATGCTATTTCATTACTTGAGAAAAAAGGTAAAACAAAATACTGGTTATACAAACAACTGGGAATGAGTTATCAGAATTTCAATAAAATGATAAACAACGAAACCAAATCGGTAAGGTACGAAAATTTAGAAGCAATGTGCTATCTTCTGGAATGCTCCATAGATGAACTTCTCATATTTGAAAACGAATAAAGGACGGCATCTGCCGTCCTTTTTATTGGTAATATTATTTTTCGCAAATGATTTTTGAAAGCATAAGAAGTTCATCCTCTATACTTTTTTTCATTTCAAGAGCTTCAAGTATGTCGTAATCAACAACTTTACCGTTCCGAAGAGCAACAACTCTGTTTCCTATGCCGTTGATAAGCAGTTTAACCGCATCCGCCCCCATTCTGCTTGCGGCAATTCTGTCTTTATATGTCGGTTTACCGCCACGCTGAATATGACCGAGAACGGTTAATTTGGCATCAAGCTGAATACCATATTTTTTATCAATCATTTCAACGGTTTCATTCATTATTTTCTTTGTTGATTTACCGCATACTTTTTCAACACCTTCAGCTACAATAATCATAAAATGTTTCTTTTCTTCATATTTTCTTGCAATAACATCAACAATATTCTTTTCAATATCAAAATTCTGTTCTGCAACAAGAACCGCATCCGCACCACAGGCAATGGCAACTTCAACCGCAAGATAACCTGCTTTGTTACCCATAACCTCAACAAACGCTGTTCTGTTATGTGAACGCATTGTATCATTAATTTTATCACAGCAATCAATAACTGTATTAAGTGCCGTATCATAGCCAAGTGTGTATTCGGAACACGAAATATCATTATCAATAGTTGCCGGAATACCGATTGTAGGAAGACCTGCAAGACTTAAATCTCTTGCACCTCGGAACGAACCGTCACCACCAATTACAATCATACCTTCTATGCCGTTAGCTTTAGCAACTTCAACCGCTTTTTTTACATTTTCCGGTTCTTTGAATTCAAGACATCTTGCACTTCCGAGAATTGTACCGCCACGGTTTATAATATCATCCGTATCCATGTCGGCAATATCAAAAATACCACCGTCAAGAAGTCCGCGATAACCGTAATTAACGCCTACAATCCCTACATTGTTGTATCTGCAGGCTTTAACGATTGCCACAACAGCATTATTCATTCCCGGTGCATCACCGCCACTTGTTAAAACCCCAATTTTCTTGTTTGCCATTTTTTCATCACCCGTTACTGCTAATTATTGTTAATTATTATATTATGAGCCTGTTCAACTTCCGTTTCAGGAACCAGAATTTCAAAAGATTTCTGTTCTTTCTCTCCTGCGCTGCGCATCATAACCAAAATCTGCGACGCTTCCAATAAATCCTTTATTTCTTTTGCTATATCCTCACTTTGAGATATATATACAACAGTCCACATATTTACCTCCTGAAGCAAATTGCAAAAATTAACCTATAATACATTATATACAAAATATAAAAAAAGTCAACGTTTTTCATCTAATTTTATTCATTAAAATATTTATATACAATTTCTGCAGATTTTACTCCTATTCCACACGCCGCCAAATCAGAGGCGGATGCATTCTTTACATTTTTCACACTTCCAAAAGCCCGAAGGAGCGTTCTTTTTTTCTTTGGTCCGATTCCCGGAATCTCATCAAGCGCCGAACGGGTCATTTCTTTGTTTTCAAGCTTTCTGTGATATGAAATTGCCACTCTATGCACTTCTTCCTGAAGAGATGCCACAAGAGAAAATGCCCTGTCTGTCAGTTCTATAATTTCACCATTGGGAGTAATAAGCGCACGTGTTTTATGGAAATTATCCTTTACCATACCAAACACCGGCACACTCTTCCCTGCCGCTTCCATTGCGGCAAGAGCGGCACTGCAATGTCCCAGACCGCCATCAACAAAAATCGCGCCCGGAAGCGACCCAAATCCCTCATCATCGCCGTGCCCCAGACGTCTTTCAATAACTTCTTTTATGGATGCATAGTCGTTTGCACCAACAACGGTTTTTATCTTGAAAAATCTATATAAACTGCTTTCCGGCACACCATTTAAAAGCACCGCCATAGCACCTACAGAATTATGTCCCGCCGTATTTGATATATCATACGCCTCAATTCTTCTTATCGGCACAGAAAATCCAAGTGCAGACGAAAGCTCTTCAAGGGCAGGTCTGTTTTCTTCTTCTTTTTTAGCAAAAAGACCCGTCCGTTCGTCAAGAGAGCGCACAGCATTATCTGTTGCCATTTTAATAAGGTCACGACCCGGTCCTCTTTGCGGAATACGAAGCTCCACCTTTTTTCCCGCCTTTCCAGTAAGGAATGCCAGAATTGCCTCTTTGTCATCAGGTTCGGTATTTATAAGAATTTCAGCCGGAATAAATTCCTCATCCATATAATGCTGAACCATAAACTTCGCAAACACTTCCTGCGGAGTTTCCGACAAAAGATAGGAAATATGAACTCCCTTTCTTCCTATAAGCTTTCCGTCGCGGATATTAAATACCTGCAAATCCGAAGTACTTCCGTCAAACGCCGCCGCAATTACATCTCTGTCGCCACCACCGGGAATAATGATGTTCTGTTTTTCCTTAAGAGCCGCAATACTATTCAGTTTATCGCGAACCTGCGCCGCTTTTTCAAACTCAAGATTTTCGGAATACATTTTCATTTCTGCCTTAAGAAGACGTTCAATTTCTCCGGTTTTCCCATCAAGAAATTCACATATATTCTTAAACACTTCTTTGTATTCTTCTTTGGAAATTCTGCCACTACACGGAGCAGAGCAGTTGTTTATATGATAATTAAGACACGGTCTGTCTTTTCCTATATCTCTTGGAAATACTCTGTTACACGACGGCACTTTAAAAACCTTCCGTACAACATCAATTGTTTCTCTCGCACTTCCGCCGGTGTACGGGCCGTAATATTTTGCACCATCATTTAATATCTTACGAACAAACGATATTTTAGGATATTCGTTTTGCACCGAAACCTTTATATAAGGATATTGTTTACTGTCTTTAAGGAGAATATTATAAAACGGTTTATACTTTTTAATAAGGTTACATTCCAGCACCAGAGCTTCTGTTTCGGTAGCGGTAACAATATATTCAAAAT
>JAZRHB010000020.1:0-39639 GCA_045644605.1 Clostridia bacterium | reverse complement strand
AGTGTTTTTGTATCTTCTTTGATTTCAGAGTTTTCGCCGCCCATAACACCTGCAACCGCAACCGGTTTTTTGCTGTCGGCAATAACAAGCATTGAAGAATCAAGGTTTCTTTCAACACCATCAAGTGTTACTATTTTTTCGCCTTCTTTTGCACGTCTTACAACGATTTTGGAATCTTCAAGATATGAAAGATCAAATGCATGCATCGGCTGACCGTATTCCATAAGCAGGAAGTTTGTTATATCAACCACATTATTGATTGAACGGATTCCACAGCCTTTGAGTCTATCACGAAGCCATTTCGGCGACGGACCGATTTTTACGTTTTTAACTATTCTTGCCGCATATCTCGGGCAAAGAGCTGTATCTTCAACTTCGATACTTGCATAATCAGAAGCTTTTTCGCTGTTTCCTGTTACTTTAGGTTTTTTAATATCAAGCGGTCTTCCGAATGTAACTGCCGCTTCTCTTGCAAGACCAAGAACGCTATAGCAATCTGCACGATTAGGTGTGATTTCAAATTCAATAATATTTTCATTAAGCGAAAGTGCTTCTTTTATATCTGTACCCGGAGCAATATCTTCCTTAAATATAATAACGCCGTCTTCACATGCGCCTTCGTAATCGGAAATGTTCATACCGAGTTCCTCGTGTGAACAGAACATTCCGCAGGATTCAACGCCGCGGAGTTTACCTTTTGTGATTTTAACTCCGCCGGGAAGATTTGATTTATGAAGAGCAACCGGTACAAGTGCGCCTTCAAATACGTTTGGTGCACCGGTAACAATCTGAATTGTTTCTTTACCCACATCTACCATACAAACAACAAGCTTGTCTGCATCGGGATGTTTTTCTATGGAAAGAATTTTACCTACAACTACGTTGTTTATTTCTTCCCCTAAGTTTTCGTATCCTTCAACTTTTGTACCAGACATTGTCATTTCGTCGGAAAAAGTTTTCGGGTCAATATCTTTAATATTTACATAATCATTAATAAATGTCATTGATGCTTTCATTGTATGTTCCCCCCTTAAAACTGTTTAAGAAAACGAAGGTCGTTTTCGTAAAGCAAACGCATATCGTTAATATCGAATCTACGCATAACAATTCTTTCAAGTCCAAGACCAAACGCAAAACCGCTATATTCTTTCGGGTCTACGCCGCAAGTTTCAAGAACTTTCGGGTGTACCATACCTGCACCAAGAATTTCAATCCAGCCTTCGCCTTTACAAAGTCTACAGCCTTTTCCTCCGCAGGAGAAACAGCAGATATCAACTTCGGCTGACGGTTCTGTAAACGGGAAGTGATGCGGACGGAAACGGATAACTGCATCTTCACCGTAAAGCTTTTTAGCAAACAGTTCAAGGCTTCCTTTAAGGTCTGCCATTGTAACGCCTTTATCAATTACAAGACCTTCTATCTGATGGAAAAGCGGACTGTGTGTTGCATCAACCGCATCGGAACGGTAAACTCTGCCCGGTGCGATAATTCTTATCGGCGGTTTGGATTTTTCCATTACCCTTATCTGCATTGGTGATGTCTGGGTACGGAGAACTATGTTATCATTTATATAAAATGTATCCTGTGTATCTCTTGCCGGATGGTTTTTCGGAATGTTGAGTGCTTCAAAGTTATAGTAATCAAGTTCAACTTCCGGACCTTCAGCAATTTCAAATCCAAGTCCTATAAATATATCCTCAATTTCAGTTAAAACCTGTGTAAGCGGATGCAGTCTGCCGCTTGTGTTACGTTTACCGGGCATTGTTACGTCAATAACCTCTTTTTCAAGACGGCGAGCAGTTTCTCTTTCTGCAATAAGGTTTTTCTTTTCTTCTATTGCTGCTTCAATAAATTCTCTTACTTCGTTGGTAACCTGTCCGATTACGGGACGCATTTCAGGGCTAAGAGAGCCCATTCCACGAAGTACAGATGTAAGTTCACCTTTTTTACCGAGGTATTTTACTCTTGCATCTTCAAGAAGATTTTTCGCTTCTTCCGAATCAATGTTGATTGCGGAAATTTCAAGTGCGGCTGTTTCTCTGATTTTTGCCAGCATCTCTTTCATTTCGATCATCCTTTCATAAAAAAAGCCTTCCGCCCCATTGGGACGAAAGGCAATTATCTTTCGCGGTACCACCCAAATTCCGATATTACATCGGCACTTTTAAAGAATATAACGGTTCTTACCCGTCGCCCCCTACTAAAGAAATGTTCAGGGGCGCAGCTCGCAGGCGAACTTCAGTATACTGCGTTCATGGAAGCGCTTTCAGCCCGTGGCGCCTCCTCTCTTATTCGTGCACATATACCTACTCTTCCCGGTCATTGCCTTTATTTTATATACATTTTATCATAACAAAAGGGATTTTGCAATACTTTTTTAAATTTTTTTAAAAAACACTTGCATTTTGTAGTTTTGTGTGTTATAATACTTTAGACAATGCAAAGATGATACTTGGAAGGAGTGTTAATATATGAAAGAAGGAATACATCCGAATTACCAGCCGACAACAATAAAATGTGCATGTGGTGCTACTATCGAAACTCGCTCCACAAGAGATGATATTTCTGTTGAAATATGCTCTAAATGCCATCCGTTTTTCACAGGTAAACAGAAACTTGTTGATACAGGCGGACGTGTTGAAAAATTCAGAAAAAAATTCAATCTTAATGAAAAATAATTTTTTTAAATGCCTGAATATTTATTCTTCGGGCATTTTTTTTAGGATTTTACCAATGAAAATTTTTTGAAAGGATGTTGGTTTATGCCAAAAAGAGACGATATAAATAAAATTATGATTATCGGTTCCGGTCCTATCATTATAGGTCAGGCCTGCGAGTTTGATTATTCCGGAACACAGGCTTGTAAAGCACTTAAAAATCTTGGTTATGAAATTGTTCTTGTAAACTCTAACCCGGCAACAATTATGACCGACCCGTCTACTGCCGACGTTACTTATATTGAACCTCTTAATGTTGACAGACTTACCGCTATTATTGAAAAAGAACGTCCTGACGCTCTTCTCCCCAACCTTGGCGGTCAGTCCGGTCTTAACCTAAGCCTTGAGCTTGCTAAAGCGGGCGTACTTGACAAATATAATGTTGAAGTTATAGGTGTTCAGCTTGATGCTATTGAACGTGGCGAAGACAGAATTGAATTTAAAAAGACAATGGACAGACTCGGCATTGATATGCCAAAGAGTCTTCCTGCTTATTCTGTTGAAGAAGCTGCTGAAATTGCAAACGAACTCGGTTACCCCGTAGTTATCCGTCCCGCATATACAATGGGCGGAACAGGCGGCGGTATTGTATATAATATTGACGAGCTTAAAACGGTTGTTTCCCGTGGTGTTGCCGCAAGTATGATTGGTCAGGTTCTTGTTGAACAGTCCGTTATCGGATGGGAAGAACTTGAAGTTGAAGTTGTACGTGACGCCAAAGGTAATATGATTTCCGTTTGTCTTATTGAAAATATTGACCCGATGGGCGTACATACAGGTGACTCATGTTGCACAGCTCCTATGCTTACAATTTCAAAAGAGCTTCAGGAAAGACTGCAGAAACACGCATATGCCATTGTTGATGCTATCGGTGTTATCGGCGGAACAAACGTTCAGATGGCACATAACCCTGTAACAGACCAGATTGTTATTATTGAAATCAATCCGAGAACATCACGTTCTTCCGCACTTGCATCAAAAGCAACAGGGTTCCCGATTGCTCTTGTATCCGCAATGCTTGCGGCAGGTCTTACACTTGATGAAATTCCGTACTGGAAAGACAAAACTCTTGACAAATATACTCCGAACGGAGATTATGTTGTTATCAAATTTGCTCGTTGGGCATTTGACAAATTCAAAAATTCCCAGGACAAGCTCGGCACACAGATGAAAGCCGTTGGCGAAGTTATGTCCATTGGTAAAACATATAAAGAAGCATTCCAGAAAGCTATTCGTTCTCTTGAAACAGGAAGATACGGTCTTGGTTTTGCTAAAGATTTTAACACAAAATCAAAAGAAGAACTCTTCAAGATGATTGCAGAGCCGTCAAGCGAAAGACAGTTCATTATGTATGAGCTTCTTAAAAAAGGCGCTACTATTGAAGAACTTCACGAAATTACAAAAATCAAACACTGGTTCCTCCAGCAGATGAAAGAGCTTGTTGACGAAGAAGCGGCCATTGCTAAAAATCTTACAGACGACCTTCTTATTTCTGCTAAGAAAGACGGTTTCTCCGATAAGTATATTGCACAGCTTTCCGGCGTAAGCGAAACCGAAATCCACGAAAGACGTCTTGC
Organism: Clostridia bacterium; assembly: GCA_045644605.1. Taxonomy (GTDB): domain Bacteria; phylum Bacillota; class Clostridia; order RUG12999; family RUG12999; genus RGIG4103. Next base: position 35,345 of record JAZRHB010000020.1, on the reverse strand, counting down.
ACTCGGTGTTGTTAAAGAATTTGAAATGGTGCCCGTAAGCGGAACAGAAAACGGCGAAGGCTATTTCTTCTCCACATATAACGGTGCCGACAAAGAACGCGGCAACATTGAGGTGGACGGCAAAAAGGTTATCATTCTCGGCGGCGGTCCTAACAGAATCGGTCAGGGTATTGAATTTGACTATTGCTGTGTTCACGCTGCATTTGCGCTTAAAGAAATGGGCTACAAAACAATTATGATTAACTGTAACCCTGAAACTGTATCAACCGACTATGATACATCAGACAAGCTTTATTTTGAACCTCTTACAGTTGAAGATGTTCTCAGTATATATGAAAAAGAAAAACCGATTGGTGTTATTGCCCAGTTCGGCGGTCAGACTCCGCTTAACATTGCGGCTGAACTTGAAAAACACGGTGTAAGAATTCTCGGCACATCGCCGGAAACAATTGACCTTGCAGAAGACCGCGACAGATTCAATTCCATTATGATGGATATCGGTGTGCCGATGCCTGAATCCGGAATGGCAATCAACTATGCTGAGGCAAAAGCTGTTGCAGACCGAATCGGTTATCCCCTTATGGTACGTCCATCCTACGTTCTTGGCGGACGCGGAATGGAAGTTGTTTACGACGATACCGACCTTGAAACATATATGTCAGCGGCTGTTGGCGTAACTCCGGACAGACCTATCCTTATAGATAAGTTCCTCAATAATGCTATGGAAGTTGAAGCTGATGCTATTTCCGCAAGAGATGTTGCGTTTGTACCGGCTATTATGGAACACATCGAGCCTGCAGGTATTCACTCCGGTGACTCTGCTTGTATCGTTCCTTCCTGTCACATTCCGGAAAAACATATGCAGACAATCTACTATTATACAGAAGAAATTGCAAAACGTCTTAACGTTTGCGGTCTTATGAATATGCAGTATGCAATTGCAAATGATACAGTATATGTACTTGAAGCAAACCCGCGTGCATCAAGAACTGTCCCCCTTGTTTCCAAGGTATGTAACGTATCAATGGCTAAAATTGCAACTCAGGTTATTATGAGTGATTACGAAGGAACTGAAAGTCCTGTTAAAGATTTGAAACGCAAAAACATTCCATATTTCGGTGTTAAAGAAGCTGTGTTCCCATTCAATATGCTTCCTGAAGTTGACCCGATTCTCGGACCTGAAATGCGTTCAACAGGTGAAGTTTTAGGTCTTTCACCGTCAGTTGGCAGAGCTTATTGCAAAGCTCAGGAAGGTGCTAATATTCATCTCCCCGAATCAGGCAAAGTATTTATAAGCATAAATGATAAAGATAAACAGAGTATGCTTGAAGCGGCTACAAAGTTCAAAAAACTCGGATATGAACTTGTTGCAACAGCAGGAACACATAAATTCCTCAGCAACAACGGTGTTGAATCAACACTTGTTAAGAAAATGCACGAAGGCAGACCGAATATTTCCGATAATCTTGCAAACAACGAAATTGCTATCGTAATCAACACAGCAAGTGATAAACAGAGCAAGCTTGACGACTCTTACATCCGTAAGACTGCCGTTAAGAAAAACATTCCTTGTTTCACAACCGCTGCTGCGGCAAACGCTGTTGTAAACGGATTGTTTGAACTTGCATACAACGCACGCGAAGTTAAATCTCTTCAGGATTACCACAAAGAAATAAGCGAATAAAAACAATTTCAGTATGCACGGGAAATCCCGTGCATATTTTTTTATTTAAATATTGCACTTATGCAATTTTTGTAGTATAATGGATATATTAGTTTTTAAAGGAGTTTTTGACTATGAATATCTTCAAACTTAACGAAATGACATCAGAAGAAAAAAGTAAAATTATGAAAAGGGCTGAAACCGATATTACATCTCATATGATTCTTGCAAAAGAAGTGTCTGATGATGTTAAAGCAAATGGTGACGCAGCTCTTGTAAAATATACTGCTATGTATGATAAAGTAACTTTGGAGCAAAATAATATCAAAGTTACCGAGCAGGAAATTGAAGACGGCTATAATCGTCTTGACCCGAAAGTACGTGGCGCTATTGAATATGCCGCAAAAAACATTAAGAACTTCCACGAAAAACAGCTTCCAGAAGAAATGTGGTTTACCGAAGTTGACAAGGGTCTTATGGTTGGTGAAAAAACAACACCTATTGTTGACGTTTGTCTTTATGTTCCCCGCGGAAAAGGAAGCTTCCCATCCGTTCTTTTAATGCTTGGAATTCCCGCAGTTGTTGCAGGCGTACCGAAAATTGTTGTTGTTACACCTCCGAACGAAAAAGGCGATGTTGATGATGCAATTCTTGCCGCAGCTAAAATTGTAGGAATAAAAGAAATATATAAAGTTGGCGGAATTCAGGCTGTTGCTGCTGTTGCATACGGTACCGAAACCGTGCCGAAATGCCATAAAATCATAGGACCGGGAAATGCATATGCAACCGCTGCCAAACGTGTTCTTGCGAACTATATCGATACAGGTCTTCCGGCAGGTCCGAGTGAATCCATTATTCTTGCAGACGAAAATGCAGACCCTGAAAAAGTTGCGCTTGACTGGATGATTGAAGCTGAGCACGGCCCCGATTCTGCGGCTTTACTTGTAACACACTGCAAAGAGCTTGTTGAAAAGGTTCTCCCCATTGTTGAACGTCAGCTTGCAAAATTAAGTGATAAAAGACGTGAGTTTATTAAAACAAACTTTTCTACATACGGTGGCGTAATTATTACAGAAAATCTTGCAGAGTCTATTGATTTTGTTAACGATTATGCTCCCGAACATATGGAAGTAATGGTTAAAGAACCGTTCACTGTTCTTCCTAAAATAAAAAATGCAGGCGAAATCTTGCTTGGTGATTATACTCCTATTACACTTTGCAACTTCCTGCTCGGACCGAATGCTATTCTTCCTACAGGACAATTTGCAAAAACATATTCAAGCGTATCCGTATTTGATTTCTTAAAACGTTCTTCAATCGGATATGCCTCTAAAGAAGGGTTTGAAATGGTAAGAGAAAATGCTGCACTGTTTGCAACAGTTGAAGGGTTTGATGCGCATGCTCTTGCTGTTAAGGACCGCAAATAAGGTGATTAAATGATTTATAACAATGTAACCGAGCTTATCGGTAACACTCCCCTTATGAGCTTAAAAAACTATTGCAATGCCGAAAACATAAGTGATGAAATTATTGCAAAGCTTGAGCTTTTCAATCCGGCGGGCAGTGCAAAAGACAGAGTTGCTCTTCATATGATTCTTGAAGCAGAAAAAAAAGGGCTTTTAAAATCCGGTAGCGTAATAATTGAGCCGACAAGCGGCAATACCGGAATCGGTCTTGCGTGCGTGGGTGTTTCAAAGGGATACCGCGTTATTCTTACAATGCCGGATACAATGAGCGTTGAAAGAATAAACCTTATAAAAGCTTATGGTGCAGAGGTTGTTCTTACGGAAGGCGCACTTGGAATGACGGGTGCAATTGCAAAAGCAAACGAGCTTGCAAGTAAGCTCGGCGGTTTTATCCCCGGTCAGTTTGAAAACCCCGCAAATCCCAAGGCGCATTATGAAACAACCGGACCTGAAATATGGCGTGATACAAACGGAGAAATTGATGTTTTTGTTGCGTGCATAGGTACGGGCGGTACTCTTTCGGGAGTGGGTAAGTTTTTAAAAGAACAAAACCCCGATATAAAAATCATCGGTGTTGAACCGTTTGAATCTCCCCTTCTTACCAAGGGTGTTGCGGGCGCACATAAAATTCAAGGTATCGGTGCAAATTTTATACCGGATACACTTGATAAAACCATTTATGATGAAATCATAACCGTTAAAGGCGATGATGCAATCGCTACGGGAAACAAAATTTCCAAAACCGAGGGGATTTTAGTTGGAATTTCATCGGGTGCGGCTGTGTTTGCCGCAAGCGAAATTGCAAAACGAAAAGAAATGCACGGTAAAAAAATTGTTGCACTTCTTCCCGATACCGGCGAGCATTATTTATCTACTGATATGTTTAAATAACAAAGAGCAAGGATTATTCCTTGCTCTTTGTCTTTATAAATGAAAGTTTTGTTTCCGAAATTATTATTGCAACAAATATAAGGACAAACCCTATTGCTATTTGCGGGGTTATTTTTTCGCCGTAAAGCAGTATTGAGAACAATACACCAAACACCGATTCAAGCGAAAGTATAATTGCCGCTTCCGACGGGTTTGTATATTTTTGACCCACATTCTGCAGAAGCAGGCACGCCGCCGTTGCAAACAGTGCAAGATATAAAACAGATGTGGTAAGTGATATTGTTATTTCAAACGCCACAGGTTTTACCATAAACGATGCAATCCACGAGAAAACGGCCGTTACAGCAAACTGCAGTATTGTTAAAACAGTGGGGTCTTTATCCTTACTGAACAGTGCAACAAACACCATATGAAGTGCATAAAAGACTGCCGCGAGTAGAGTAAGTGCATCCCCTTTTCCTATTGTAAGTGCGGATGTAAGTGAAACAAGTCCTATTCCCGCAAGACACATTACCGCAGCTATGATATTATATCTGTCAGGTTTTTTTCTGCTTACAAACCAGAACATAAACGGTACCATAACGCAATATGCCGCTGTTATAAATGCGTTTTTCCCCGGGGTTGTGTCCTCTATACCAAGTGTTTGTATGTAATATGCAAGAAACAGACACGTACCTATTATGAAGCCGCGTCCCAGATATTCTTTTGTGATTTTCTTAAGTTGTTTAAAGAATATAAGTGCAAGGAGGGCGCACGCAACAGAAAACCTTACCGCAATTAGATATGCCGTTGGAATTATATCTACTGCATCCTTTACAACTACAAAGGATGTTCCCCATATAAGCGTTGCAAGAAGGAGTGCCAGTTTTGCAAGAAGCCCTTTATTTTTCATAGATTTTCACCTTTCATAATATGTGAATATTTTCCTTTTTATTGTAATATAATATTACAAAACACAAAAGGAGAATGCCAATGAATGTTCATAAAAAATCAGAACAGAAAAAGTTAAGTAAACAGCGCGAAAGAAAGCGTGCATATCTGCTTTCTCTTATTGCCAATGCCAAAAATCATCTTCATACTGTTGGGAACGGATTTGACGAAACTACCAACGAGGATTTAACCGAGTATTTCATTTATGAACGGCGTGCCGCTGAAATAAAGTACCGCCATCTTCTTAAATTATATATAAACGAAAAGTTTGAATATTCTCCTCTTATTGTCAAGACTGCCCCAACCACAAGCGACCCGGAATTAATAAGCGAAGCCTGATTTTTATCAGGCTTTTAACAGTTTTGCAATAAGTATTTCCAGACTTGCCCACTCGTCAACACTGCCGTTTTTTATCATATAATCCGCATTGAGACAATCATCAAGCATTGTGCTGAATTTTTCTGTTGAGCGTGCGCGTGCCCTTTCAATATACATTTTTGCTACAAACGGCGGCATTTTTATTACCGAAGCAACCTCCGCTCCCCTGCCTTCCGCAAGAAGAAGTGATGTTTTTAAAAGACGGCTTATCTGCGCACCTATAAGTGCAATTATTTTAACAGGTGGTTCTTTGAAAATCTTAAGTTCACCAAGCATTTCAAAAACCGCCGCACTGTTCCGCTCAAAAATTTCGTCAATCATTTTAAATATTCTGTTTTGCAGAGATTTTCGCACCATAAGCGATACGTCTTCTTCAGTAACCTCTTTTTTATCACTGCAATACGAAATGAGTTTATTGACTTCATTTTCAATGTTTTCCATACCTTCATCACATTGGAAAACAAGCTGTTCTATCGCTTTGTTTGCTATTTTAATTCCTGCCTGCGAGAACATTTTTCCGCAGAATGATGCAAGTTCTGCCGGGGTTTTATACTGAAACTCCACAAAAAGACCTTTTGCTTTTGCTTTTTTCAAAAGTCCGCTTCTGCCGTCAATCTCGTCTTCATCAAAAACAAGACACACATCATCCGGAAGATTGTCAATAATATCCTGCCATATGGTTTTGTTTTCTTCCGAAACGATTTTAAAGAGCTTACTGTTTTCAATGAGAACCAGTTTACGTTCCGACATTACAGGATAGCTTTCAACCGCTTCTACCACGTTTTTCGGGTTTATTTTATCCGCATCAAATTTATGGATATTAAACTCGCCTGCCGGGTCATCTGCAAACTTTTTCAATATGGCGTTTTTTGCCGAGCGCCTTAAATATTTTTCTTCGCCCGTAAAAACAAAAAGTCCGCATAAATCATCGCCCACTATTCTTTTGTGAAGTACATCTGCACTTTCGTTTTTAGCCATAGCTATCCTCTCTTTATTTCCATACTTCCGTCTTTATTTACAACAAATGTAACACTTCCGTTTATATCTGTCCGGATAATGTTGCAATTATATCTTTCAAGTTTTGTCAAAACTTCTTTCGACGGGTGTCCGTAGGAATTTTCACCTACGCTTATAACCGCATATTCCGGCGCCATAGTTTCAAGAAGTTTATCCGATGTGGAATCACTGCTTCCGTGATGCCCCGCTTTTATTACATCGGCATCAACCTTAAATTTATTTATAATCATTTCTTCCGCTTTTTCTTCAATATCGCCCATCAAAAGAAAATTTCTGCCTTTATACTCTATGTTTAGTCCAAGGCAGTTGTTATTTTTGATGTCCTCATCAAAAAGCTTTTCACCCGGCCAGAACACATCAATAGTGCAATCGCCAAATATAAATTCATCAGTATAGTCTGCATATCTTACATTCGCGGCGGCAATACTTTTGCCGAATAGCACCGTTTCGGTATGCGTGATGTTCGGGAGTACAACCTCATCCACACTGACACTTTCCAGTATGCTTTCAAGACCGCCTGTATGGTCAGAATCGATATGCGTAATAAACACCTTATCAAGATGTGTTATGCCATTATGCCTGAGAAAACTTACCGAATCATATTCATCCCTGCCCGTATCCACAAGAAATTTTTCTCCACCTGGACAGGAAACATAAATACAATCGCCCTGCCCTACGTTTATAAATGTTATTTCGAAGGTTTTCGCCGGAATAAAACTAAATGTAAGGGACAGCGTAATTATAATTCCCGCCGCCAGCGACGGCAGTTTATATATCCTTTTATTTTTAAGGCTTAAGTATATTATACACAAAATTATCAGATATGTAAATAACCAAATTAAATCCGGTGATTTTACAATTACCGTTGCAAACGGAAATGCTGCAAATGCTTTTGATACCACAACAACAAAATCGGCAATAATCCCGAGAACTGCGCCGACAGCAACGGCGAGTTGCGGTATGATAAGTCCAACAAAAAGCATAGCAAATGTTCCTATAAACAAGATATCAACAACCGGTACTACGACAAGGTTTGTAAGAGGCGCAACAAGCGATACGGAATTAAACATATATACCAGAATCGGCAAAGTTGCTATTTGCGCGCAAAGGGTTACACCGGCTACATCTGCTACGAAGTTCGGCAGGATTTTTTGAAGATATTTATTTATATATGGCGAAAAAACACGTATTCCAATTACTGCCGCAAACGACAGCAGAAAACCTACATTGAAAACAGAATATGGATTTATAAAAAGTATAACAGATGCCGCCAGAACAATGCTTGTTATGGCATCGTCCGTACGGTCAAACAGGGATGCGACAAGCATCAGGATTATCATAACAGAAGCTCTGATTATTGATGGTGCAAGTCCTGTTATTATTGCATAAATTACAACTGCAACAATCGAAACGCTAAGTCTTATTTTTCTTTTTAAACCCGAAAATGAGAACATAAACATAACAAACGATACAAGCATTGTTACGTTCATTCCCGATACAGCCGTGATATGCGAAATTCCGCTTTTAACAAACGCACTTTGCATTTCGTCAGAAAATCCCGAAATATCGCCTATTGCTATTCCTTTCAAAAGTTCTTTTCCGTCACCGCTTACAAAACTGTCAATTCTGTCTGATATTATATAACGAATTGCCAGTATTCTGTCATACAGATTTATGTCAGAAGCTATCCTTGTAACAAAAGTTTTGTTTGTAAAAACCGAGCCGATGATTCCTTCAGAGCGAAGAAAGACATTAAAATCAATTGCACCGCTAAATTTTGCCTGTTCGGGTTTTTCAATTTTTCCTACTACCCGTATTATATCACCAAATGTATATTCGGGAGGGTCTTCCGAGTATAGATATATTATTTCATTACATTCATAGGTTTTATCTGCATATTGTATTGTGCGGATTTTGACAGGAGTCATATAAAAGGAGTTTGCCATTTCCGTAACTGAATCGACCTTGCAGTACATTGTAAGATATTTGTCTTCTGCCCAGTCAAGAAAATCGTCCTTTCCTTCTTTTACTGCGGCAAACTGCACCATACCGACACAAAAGGCTATAATAACTGCTATTCCGACAAAAAGCCACTTTTTACCGCCAAAGAGTGCACGCAAAAAAATTGCAAGCAAAAGACTTGCAATTATTGCTGTTATTATATTAAGTTTTATTGCAGCAATTACAATTCCCGCAATATATCCCGATAAAACAAATGCCAGTTTACGCATAATCCTTACAAAGAAGTGCTCTTATATATCCTTTATCTTTTGTTGTTGAATCAATATAAAATCCACGTCCGTAATAGAAACGGATAAGTCCGGTGTTTTTTGATGCAGTATGCAGACGAAGCTGTTTGATACTGCTTTTTTTCATAATACTGTCAACGGTATGCATCATACTTTTGCCTATACCGAGGTTCTGGCTTTCAGGGCAAACCGCAAATCTGCTTAAATATGCAATTCCGCCTTCACGGATTTCAATACGGAGACTTCCAACAATTTCATCGCCGATATATGCAACAAGCACCCATTTACTGTCAATATCATTTTTGATTTCTTCTACCGTTTCGTCAAGAGCATCTATTGAAGAAAGTCCTGAATTTTCTATGTAGAGCTTAAATGATTTATTTACTATTTCGTGTATTTTCGGTATATCGTCATACACTGCCTGTCTTACATTAAGACCGGCATCAAAGCTTGGCATCATAAACATTAATTTTCATAGCCTTTCTGCCCACAAACTATTTTAAAAATCAATACGCTTATTATCGTGGGCAGATAAGGCGTATAATGAAAATTTGCACATCGCCGTTTCGCATCGTACACGGGGCGAAAGTTCGGCGGTGCTTTAAATACCTCCGGAGGATATAACGTGATTTATCACGTTATATCACCTTAGTCTTTCATTAATGTTACCATTACGGCTTTCTGTGCGTGAAGTCTGTTTTCCGCTTCATCAAATATTACGGAATGTGGTCCTTCAATAACTTCGTTTGTTACTTCATATCCTCTGTATGCAGGCAGACAGTGCAGGAAAATTGCATCATCTTTAGCATTTTTCATAAGCTCGTCGTCTATTGTAAAGCCGGCAAAATCATTGATACGTTTTTGCTTTTCTTCTTCCTGACCCATACTAACCCAGGTATCAGAATATACAGCATCGGCATTTGCAATAGCTACTTTCGGGTCGGTTGTGAGTTCTATTTTTGCTCCGCTTAATTTTGCGGCTTCCATAGCCTCGGCTACCATTTCGGCATCACATTCATAGCCTGCGGGAGTTGCAACAGAAATGTCCATACCCACTTTTGCACATCCGTGAAGGAGTGTGTTTGCCATATTGTTTCCGTCGCCGATATAACACATTTTAAGTCCTTTAAGTGCACCTTTTTTCTCCTGAATTGTCATAAGGTCGGCAAGCACCTGACATGGATGAAGAAGGTCGGTAAGTCCGTTTATAATAGGAATGTCTGCATATTTTGCAAGCATTTCAACTTCTTTCTGGTCGTATGTTCTTATCATAATACCGTCTAAGTATCTTGAAAGCACTCTTGCAGTATCTTCAATACATTCTCCTCTGCCGAGCTGAATGTCGTTACTGCTTAAAAACAGCGGATATCCGCCGAGCTGATACATACCAACTTCAAAGGAAACCCTTGTTCTTGTGGAGGATTTGGAGAATATCATACCAAGTGTTTTCCCTTTTAAAATATGATGCTCTTTACCTTCTTTTGTTTCTTTCTTGAGTTTGTGTGCAAGCTCAAGTATATCAAGTATCTCTTTTTCTGAATAATCGTTTAAGCTGAGTAAATCCTTTTTCATTATTATACCTCCTCACATGCTTTTGCAAGTGTTTCTATAAATTTATCAATATCCGCCTTTGTTATTACAAGCGGTGGCAGAATTCTTATTATTTTGCCTGAGATACAGCCTGTAAGATATTTATTTTCAAACATTTTGGAGCATATTTTTGCCGCAACGCCGTCTTTTGTTTCAACACCGAGCATAAGACCTATTCCGCGGACTTCTGTAATGAAATCATACTTATCTGCAAGTGCGTTTAATTTTTCTTTAAAATATGCGCCCATTTCTGCGGCATTTTCAACTATGTTTTCTTCCTTAAAAATTTCAAATACTGCGCAAGCCGCATTACATGAAAAGGGATTGCCGCCAAAGGTTGTTCCGTGGTCGCCCGGTTCAAAGCCTGCCGCAACAAAAGCCTTTGCACATACAGCACCAATCGGGATTCCGTTACCAAGCGCTTTTGCAAGAGTGAATATATCCGGCTCTACACCGTAGTTTTCATATGCAAAAAGCTTACCCGTTCTTCCCATACCCGTCTGAACTTCGTCAAAAATAAGGATGATTTCCTTTTCATCACAAAGCTGACGCACTTTTTTAAGATATTCCACCTTTGCCGGATGTACTCCGCTTTCGCCCTGAACCGGCTCCATCATAATTGCAGCGGTATTTTCCGTAACCGCATCTGAAAGAGCATCAAAATCATTTATATCAACGTGTTTAAAACCCGGTGTAAGCGGTTTATACGGTTTCTGATATTTTTCCTGACCTGTTGCCGCAACAGTTGCAAGTGTTCTTCCGTGGAATGAATTTTTAAGTGTGATTATTTCATTTTTATTCGATTTTCCCTGTTTATAGAAATAAATCTTTGCAAGCTTTATTGCACCCTCGTTTGCTTCCGCACCTGTACTGCAGAAAAAGGCTTTATCCGCACAGGAATTTTCTACAAGAAGCTTCGCAAGCTGTGCCTGCTTTTCTATGTAGTAAATACTTGATGTGTGCAGAATCTTTCCTGCCTGCTCTGTTATTGATTTTACAAATTTGGGATGTGAATGACCAAGTGCGGTAACTGCGATACCTGCAAAAAAGTCGTAATACTCTTCCCCGTCTTTTGTATAAAGATTCAGTCCCTTACCATAATCAAAACACACGGGTGTACGCGCGCCGAATGTATTCATATAATACTGTTTATCAGTTTCAATAATTTGTGATAACATAATAGCACCTCTTTAATATATATGCATCATTATACATTATTTTGAATAATTATGCAATAGTGAAAATAGATAAAATTTTGCTTTAAAACTACAATAATATATATAATATACAGAAAAGAGCCGCTTTTGTCAAGTTTTTGCATAAAAAAGCCTCCCTTTCGGGAGGCTGATTAAATTTGTATTAACCTGTAAAATTCTGTGTCCAGTAGTATTTATATCCGCCTACTGCTTCATAAAACCCTACACCGAGGTATTTAAGGTTTGCATTAAGAATATTTTCTCTGTGACCTTTTGAATTCATCCATCCTTCAACAACTGCTTCAGGTGTAGACTGTCCTGCTGCAATGTTTTCCGCCGCATAAGAATAACTTATTCCTGCCGCTTTTATTCTGTCAAAGGGTGATTTACCGTCGGGGTTTGTGTGTGAGAAAAATCCCCTATCATGCATATCTTTACTGTGCGCTCTTGCAACCGATGCAAGCTCATTACTCCATTTGAGTACCGAAAGTCCGCGTGCCGCTCTTTCTTTGTTTACAAGTTCAAGAACACGCTGTTCAAATGCGCTTGCAGATGACGGTGTGTTTTCTTCTGTTTCTGGAACGGATTCTTCGATTTCAGGTTTTTCTTCTGTTTCCTGTTTTATTCCAAGCTTATCAAGAATTTCCTGAATTGTACTTTGAGAAACATTGCCGCCGATACATATTCCTTTATTACAATTTATGTAATCTTTAAGCGACGATAAATTTCCTCCCTGCAGCGCCTCTGTTATCGGACATGCCGCACTTGCACTTATTCCAATGACCGAAGTCATAGCCAAACAAATTGATAATACTCCTATTAGTTTTTTCATAAATATCTTCCTTCCTTTTTTAGAGCTTATTTTTCTAAAGTTCACCTCCTTTTGTTTACAAATATATTATACCATCTGTCGCTAATATCATCAATTCAAAATATGTGGAAAAATAGGAAATATACACAAACTCCCACATTATTTTATGTGCAAAAAAGAAGAAACCTAAGATTGACTATTTTTAAAAAAATGTAATATAATTGTTATAAGAATTAGAGAAATGTTTTCCTAAATTAGGAAATCCTGACCTTACAATCAATCCGTTTGGTAATACAACAAGAGCGGAGGCGGCGGTTATAGTGGACAGAATTACTGATTATTAATACACATTTTCTCATAAAAATATCCCCTCGTTCAATAATAACGAGGGGATATTTATTTTTATAAACATACTTTTACAAGTGGCAGTATTATAAGGCTTACAATGGTTGAAACCGAAACCATTACCGCCGGAAAATACGGGTCTGCACCATAGCGTTCCGCTACAATGGACTGCGTTGCCATTACCGGCATAAACGCCTGAACTGTAAACACGTTTCGCATAATCGGTTCCATTGGAATAAACGAATAAAGCGCAATTGCGATTGCGGGACCTACTATAAAACGCGCACAAAGTCCAAGTACAATATTTTTATCAAATTTAATGTTTTTAAGACCTTTATCGGCAAGCACAAAACCAATATACATCATTGCAATTGGTGTTGTCATTGAACCTACCGAATCAAAGGTTTTCATTACGAAATCCGGCAATTTAACCGGTGTTATATATGTACCGATAAGAAGAAGGATTATTCCGGCAAACATTCCGTAAAGCGGCGGTGGAATAAGCTTTTTGATTACTTCAAGCGGTTTTTGTTTTTCCGTTTTTCCCGAAATGATGTTTACCCCTATTGTCCAGAACAACGCCATATTTGACATATAATAATAAAGCACAAACGGTACACTTTCCTGACCGAACATTGCAAGGTTTACGGGAAGTCCCATAAAAATTGTATTGTTAAGCGATGTCATTACGATAAGTGAGCCTGCGTATTTTCTTTCAATTTTAAAAATTTTCACAAGAATAAATCCTGCCACAAATCCAAGAATGTGGGACATAAGCGGGATGGCAACATATTTGGGTATGTTCACAACTTCCGACGGCGAAAATGATTCCATTACGCTTGTGAATATGTTAAGCGGAGAGGTTATGTTGATAACGAGCCACGTCATAAACACACCAACCGTTTTATTTATTTTTCCTTTTACTGTAAGTACAAATCCAAGGACAAGAAGCATAAATACCGAAAGTACCGCTTCAAATCCGCCTATAAATGCTGTCAAGTATGGTCATATCCTTTCAAAAAAATGTGTATAGTCTTCGTTTGCACTGCGATAATCCGGGTTTACCATTGCAAGTGCCTGCAAATCAGTTGCCACAATATCAAACGAGAGCATTTCGTTTATATCTTCGCCGCCAAGATTTGTTATTATCGGCAAGTGCGAATTTTTCTTTATTTCTTTCATAAGCTTTGTGCCTATTTCATCCGCCGCAAGCACACGAATATATGTTGCGCCCGACGACACAAATCCGTCAAGCTTTTCTTTTGTAAGTCCCATCATCATACACGAAATTATTCTCATAATTCTTGTATGTGTATAGCGTTTGGTTTTTACTGCCGCCACTATATCCGACAAACTGCCGTATTTCTGTGCGGCTTTTGCAATACGGTTTTCAATGCCTTCTGTTACATATGCGACATTTGCAAGGTCAATTCTTCCTGCGCGGATAAGCCCTGCAAAAAGTGTGCCAAGAATATCGGGTTCAGTATATCTTCCCTCTTCAAGCGCCGATTTATAAACATTAAATGCGGGCATATATTTTTTAAGCGCATCAAAATCCTTTTCAGAAATAAGTTTTCTGCAAGCTTTGGCACTGATGTATTTATCCTCCACATTTTCGCTGTTATATCCCCCGCCCTCACGTTTTACTGTAAACGGAGTTATATTGAGGTTATATTTATCTATAGCTTTTAAATACTCAAGTGCAAGTATGTCGTTAGGGGTAAAATCTGTGCCCATTGCTGCGGCTATTGCCAATGAATAGCTTTTACCTTCTGCAAGATATTCATTTATTCCTGTTTCCTGTGATTTTAACATAGCTTTAAGCTTTTCAATATCACCCGTTTCGCTGCCAAATGATACATAGTCGCACCCGATATTTTCAAGAAGTCTTATTGCCCCACCGGCAAAAATTTCTGCAGGAGCCGAGGCAAAACAAAACGGAAGTTCAACCACAAGGTTTACCCCTGCCGATATGGCAGATTTTGCCCTTATCCACTTATTAAAAGATGCCACTTCTCCCCTTTGGGTAAAGCTTCCCGACATAACGGCTACAATGCTATCTGCACCGGTAAGCTCTTTTGACCTTTTTATATGAAATTTGTGTCCCGAATGAAGCGGATTATACTCCGCAACTATGCCGCATACTTTCATATAACAACGTTCCTTATGTTAATCTAAAATAATAATGCACAAAATGTCCAATTTTATGTGGTTAATATATACATATTAACACAAATTTATATAAAATACAAACTTTTTTCAAAAAAAATATTGTATACAAAGAAATTTTGTTGTATAATGGTATTATTATAAAATGCAAAGGAGTATGCAATATGAGTAATTTTCTTGAAAGAATAAAAGAAAGGGCTAAACAGGATAAGAAAACCATTGTTCTTCCCGAATCTATGGACAGAAGAACATGGGAAGCTGCCGAAATCATTTTAAAAGAAGACATTGCAAATATTATTATCATCGGCACACCTGAAGAAGTTGAAGCAAACAGCAAAGGACTTGACGTTTCCAAAGCTACTGTTATCAACCCCTTTACATACGAAAAAACTGAAGAATACTTAAACCTTTTCGTTGAACTTCGTAAAAGCAAAGGTTTAACATACGAACAGGCTAAAGAAACTGCACTTGGCGATTACATGTACTATGCTTGTCTTATGGTTAAAGCCGGCGATGCTGACGGTGTTGTTTCAGGTGCCTGCCATTCAACAGCTAACACACTTCGTCCGAGTCTTCAGATTATCAAAACAAAACCGGGAGTTAAACTTGTTTCCGCATTCTTCGTAATGGTTGTTCCGGATTGCGAATATGGCGCAAACGGCACATTCATTTTCGCAGACAGCGGACTTGAACAGAATCCTGACCCGGAAAAACTTGCTGCAATTGCTGCTTGCTCAGCTGAATCTTTTGAACTTCTTGCTGAAAGCGAAGCTATTGTTGCAATGCTTTCTCACTCTACAAAAGGCAGCGCTAAACATGCCGATGTTGATAAAGTTGTTGAAGCTACTGCAATCTGCAAAGCTAACAACCCGAACCTTAAAGTTGACGGTGAACTTCAGCTTGATGCTGCTATCGTTCCTTCCGTTGGTTCATCCAAAGCTCCCGATTCTGCAGTTGCAGGTAAAGCAAATGTTCTTGTTTTCCCTGACCTTGATGCAGGCAACATCGGTTACAAACTTGTTCAAAGACTTGCAAAAGCTGAAGCTTACGGTCCGGTAACACAGGGTATTGCAATGCCTATCAATGACCTTTCCAGAGGATGCTCTGCTGAAGATATCGTTGGTGTTGTTGCTATCACATGTGTTCAGGCTCAGGCTCAGAAATAAGAAATAATTGTAGGAGGAAATTACAATGAAAATATTAGTTATTAACGCAGGTAGTTCTTCTCTTAAATATCAGCTTATTGATATGGCTGACCAGTCTGTTCTTGCAAAAGGTCAGTGTGAAAGAATCGGTATTGAAGGTTCTCTTCTCAAACACACCCCGGCAGGAAAAGATACTGTTAAAATTGAAGAAGCTATGCCTAACCACACAAAAGCTATTACACTTGTGCTTGATGCACTTTGCAACAAAGACCACGGCGTTGTTGCTTCTCTTGAAGAAATTTCTGCAGTGGGTCACCGTGTTGTTCACGGCGGAGAATTTTTTAAATCTTCCGTTCTTATCGACGACGGCGTAAAAGAAGCTATCAAAGCTTGTTTCGACCTTGCTCCGCTTCACAACCCTGCTAACCTTATCGGTATTGAAGCTTGTGAAGAAGCAATGGGCAAAAACGTTCCGCAGGTTGCTGTATTTGACACAGCTTTCCACCAGACAATGCCTGACTACGCTTTTATGTACGGTGTTCCTTACGATGCATATGAAACATACAAAGTAAGACGTTATGGTTTCCACGGAACATCTCACAAATATGTTTCTAACAGAGTTGCTGAAATTATGGGCAAAAAAGCAGACGAACTCAAAATCGTTACAGCTCATCTCGGAAATGGTTCTTCCATCGCTGCAGTTGACTGCGGTAAATCTGTAGATACATCAATGGGATTCACTCCCCTTGCAGGTATCCTTATGGGTACAAGAAGTGGTGACATTGACCCGGCTATCATTACATATCTTAAAGATAAATATTCAATGACTGCTGAACAAGTTATCAACACACTTAACAAAGAATCCGGTGTTTACGGTGTATCCGGAATAAGCAGTGACTTCCGTGACCTTATGGCTGCTGCAGATAGCGGCAACAAACGTGCACAGCTTGCACTTGATATGTTTATCTATCAGGTTAAACGTTATATCGGTGCTTATGCAGCTGCAATGGGCGGCGTTGACGTAATTGTATTTACAGCAGGTATTGGTGAAAATACAAAAGAAATCCGTTTTGGCGTTTGCGAAGGTCTTGAATTTATGGGTGTTAAAATTGACGCTGCTAAAAATGACATGCGCGGAGAAGAAGCTCTTATCAGCACAGATGATTCTAAAGTTAAAGTTTACGTTGTTCCTACAAACGAAGAACTTATGATTGCTATGGATACAAAAGCAATTGTTGAAGGCTAATTCAGATTAAATTATTAAAGCAGGTGCAGTTAATGCATCTGCTTTAATTTTGTTATAAGGCTTCTCCTTGAGGAGAAGCTGTCACGAAGTGACTGATGAGGTGTTTTTATTTTCACCTCATCCACCGCTATTGCGGTCCCCCTTCCCCTCAAGGGGAAGGCTTTTTTATTTTCCTCTTGTAAATTCATTTCTTTTGTGATATAATAATGATGCGACTCAGTTTAATATGTATTATCCAGCACTAAAGTGGGCATTTTTATCTTTGATAAAAATGCATGCTCTTTCGCTTCACTTTTGTGTTGGGAAAACTGAGTCGCATCAGCAAGCATGCGTTTTTTGTGCATCAGCTTTGCTGGTGCACTTTTTTAATTTAGGGGGAATTAAGATGGAAGAAAACAAAGAAAGAAGTTTCGGCTAACAGATTGTAAGCAAGCTTTATCTTGAAATACACGAGCTTATTAAAAGAGCCTCCGTCCTTGATGATACATTAGCCCAACAAGTTAACCGCGAAGTACAGCAACTTCTTATTGAAAAACATTCCATCCCTGAAATTACTGCTGAAGAAACACTTAATAAAATATATGATATTTTTATCAATAATGCAATTTTTGTAGGACCTAATGAAGATTTTATTCAGCAAAAAATGAAACTTATGAAAAAAGAAATGGCAAAACAGAGTTACTATATCATTGAATAAAAAAGCCGACGTTTTCGTCGGTTTTTTTACGGGCTGTCGGGGATGTGGTTCTCTATAAAAAAACCACAAGATTTTTCCTCTTGCGGTTTTTTGTATGTAATTATTATTATTTTTCTTCAAGTTCAGGAACAAGTGCTTCCTGTGCTTTTGCATCATTTGTTTCGTTGTAAAGCGGGCTGACAGGAATATCGCCATAAATTCTTGTGATTGCTTCCGCGCAGATAGGTGCAACGGAGAGAATTTTGAATTTATCAATCATTTTGCTTTTCTTAAGCGGTACTGTGTCAAGCATTACAACTTCTTTGATGCAGGATTCGTAAAGACGCTGAATAGCCGGACCTGAAAGTACACCGTGTGTACAAGCTGCAACTACATCAATTGCTCCTCTTTCCATAAGAGCGCTTGCTCCTGCTGTAATTGTTCCTGCTGTGTCAATCATATCATCAACCATGATACAGTGTTTACCTTTAATATCACCAATGATGCTCATAACTTCACATGAATTCGGTTTCGGACGGCGTTTATCAACAATTGCAAAAGGAACTTTAAGTCTCTGTGCAAACTGACGTGCTCTACCTACGCTACCGTGGTCAGGTGAAACAACACACACATTTTCAATATCCTCTTTATATTTAGCTTTGAAGTAATTTGCAAGAAGCGGCACACCAAGGAGATGGTCAACCGGAATGTTGAAAAATCCCTGAATTTGCGGAGCGTGGAGGTCTATTGTAAGAACTCTGTCTGCACCTGCAGTTGTTATAATATCCGCAACAAGTTTTGCAGAAATTGGGTCACGTGCTTTTGCTTTTCTGTCCTGACGTGCATAACCAAAATACGGAAGCACTGCTGTTATACGTGCTGCAGATGCTCTTTTGAATGCATCAATCATAATGAGAAGTTCCATTATATTATCATTAACCGGGTCACAAGTTGACTGGATAATAAAAATTTCGGAACCACGAACAGATTCATTTATATTAACATAAACTTCCCCGTCACTGAAAACCTTTACTTCTGAGTTGCCAAGCGGAACATGTAACTTCGCTGCTATGTCCTTTGCAAGTTTCTTGTGCGAATTACCTGCGAAAATTTTAATGTTTTTACCGTGGGTGGCCACCATTAGAAATCACTCCTATAAATTACTCTTATGTATTAATTATATATGTATTTAAAAAAAATGTCAATAAATAGTCAAAACTTTTTGTTTTTTACCCAGTTTTCTTTATTAACCTGACGGTTTCTTGCTATAGACAGAGCATCTTCCGGCACATTTTCCGTTATTGTTGAGCCTGCCGCCGTATATGCGCCACGTCCGACTTCAACCGGTGCAACAAGGTTTGTATTACAGCCGATAAACGCATTATCCCCTATTGTTGTGCGGTGTTTCTTTTTACTGTCGTAATTAACGGTTACCGTTCCGCATCCGAAGTTTACGTTTTTACCGACATCACTGTCGCCAACATATGTAAGATGCGAAATTTTTGTGCCGCTGTCAATATTTGAATTTTTAAGTTCAACAAAATCGCCGACTTTTACGTTATCCGCCACCTTGCAGTTGGGTCGGATATATGCAAACGGGCCTATTTTTACGTTTGAACCGATGTTGCTTTCTTTTATAACCGAATTTTCAACTGTACTTCCACAACCTACAACACTGTCAGAAATGCGGCTTGATGGACCTATTTCACATTCTTCACCGATTACGGTTTTTCCTTCAAGGATTGTTCCCGGCAAAATTACGCTGTCGTGTTCAATCTGCACATAAGGACCGATATATGTAGAATTGGGGTCAATAATTGTAACGCCGTTTCTCATATGCTTTTCAGCTATGCGTCTTCTCATAACGCTTTCTGCCTCGGCAAGCTGAACACGGTCATTGATGCCCATAATTTCCTGATTATCAGTCATTTTATATGCGCCCACTGTATAACCGGTTTTAATAAGAATTTCGATTGTATCTGTAAGATAATACTCACCCTGCGCATTTTTTGTTGTAAGCTCGGAAAGTGCCGCACGGAGCAGTCCCGTATCAAAACAATAAAGTCCGGAATTTATTTCCGTTACAAGTTTTTGTGCTCCTACCGCATCTTTTTCTTCAACAATACATTTTACGTCGCCTGTTTCGTTACGGATTATTCTGCCGTAACCAAACGGATTTTCAACTTCTGCTGTTATTACTGTTGCTGCCAGTCTGTTTTCCGAATGATATTCAATTGCTGATTCAAGCGTTTCACTTGTTATAAGAGGTACGTCCCCCGAAAGAACAAGCACACACCCGCCATCATCAAGCTGTGGTATAGCACACATTACTGCGTGGCCTGTACCAAGCTGTTTGTCCTGCATGGCATATAGTTTATTTTCCCCTAAACAACCTATTACCTGTTCGGATTTATGACCGACTACCACAACCGTTTTTGTAACACCCGCTTCTTTCCCAGCGTTATACACCCACTCTACAAGCGGTGTGCCGCAAACCTTATGTACAACCTTGGAATAAGCAGATTTCATTCTTGTTCCTGCACCTGCAGCCAGAATGATTGCCGATACGTTTGACATAATCAGTTCCTCCATATTTTTTTCTATACTTATATTATGGCATATTTTAATGTTTTTTTCAAGTATAATTTCGTTATATTTCATTTTATGTTAAATCTTTATAAAAGAACCCATTTTTTGTGCGTTGAAACGGGTGATAATTACATGTTATACTTTTATGTATGGAGGTGAAATAAGTGAAGTTTAAGATTGTTATATTTTCTTTTTTTGTGTTTCTTTTTTCCGCACCTGTTTTTTTAAATGCATATTTTGACGTACCCGTCGATATTACAATCAACGGAAATTATATAAAAATGAACGATGCACCGTTTTTGAAAGATGGGACAACCTATGCTCCGTTAAGAGAGATTTCGGATTTGTTTGGCGCAAAAAGTGTAGATTGGGATGAAGAAACCGAAACTGCAATAATTGAATTTGAAGAAAAAATTATTGAGATGCCGATAAACGAAAGGTTTGCCTACATAGATGGCGAAAAAGTGCCTCTTAGTTCAAAAATTATGCTGGTTAATGCAAGGACATATGTTCCCGTAAGGTTTATATCCGAGCATCTTGGCGCTGATGTTTCGTGGGATGCGCCTTATTATACTGTTGTAATTGAAAAAGAAGACTGCACCATCCCCGAAGACAAAATACTGCGGCGTGGGTATGATAACGACCACATATACTGGCTTGCAAAAATAATAAGCTGTGAAAGTCAGGGCGAGAGCCTTGACGGAATGATTGCGGTTGGGAATGTTGTTTTAAATCGTGTGGAAAGCCCCGATTTTCCCAATACGATTTACGGCGTTATTTTTGACGATGTGGGCGGAATTCAGTTTGAGCCGGTAATTAACGGAACTATTCATAACGAGCCGACGCAAACGTCGTATCTTGCCGCCAAAATGGCACTATGCGGAACAAATACCGCCGGCGACAGCCTCTTTTTCCTTAATCCCGATAAGGCAAAAAATTTCTGGATTATCAATAACCGCGAGTTCTATACCGCTATCGGAAATCATCATTTTTATTTGTAGTAGAAATGCTCCTTTAAATAAAGGGGTATCTTGTATAAATTTTTAAAAAAGTGACATAATAATTAAAAATTTGAATTTTTTTCAAAAAGAAAGAAAAAAAGGCTTGACATCACTTGTTTTTTCTGTTATAATATCAAAGTCGGCTAAATAAAAGAGATGTTAAAGCGGTGTGCGGGTGTAGTTCAATGGTAGAATATCAGCCTTCCAAGCTGACTACGTGAGTTCGATTCTCATCACCCGCTCCAATAGGTGCCTGTAGCTCAGCTGGATAGAGCAATTGCCTTCTAAGCAATGGGTCAGGAGTTCGAATCTCTTCAGGCACGCCACATGTGGTGGGTATAGCTCAGCTGGTTAGAGCATCAGATTGTGGTTCTGAGGGTCGTGGGTTCGAATCCCACTACCCACCCCAACCTTTTTTCAAGATTGGGATGTAGCCAAGTGGTAAGGCACTAGACTTTGACTCTGGCATTCGTAGGTTCGAATCCTGCCATCCCAGCCAGTTTAAAAAATGGGAAACCTTAAAATATATATGGGTCATTAGCTCAGTTGGCAGAGCACTTGCCTTTTAAGCAAGCTGTCCGCAGTTCGAATCTGCGATGACTCACCAAAAGCACTTCTTCTGAAGTGCATTTTTGTATTTACAAATACCATTATTTATGATATAATCGGGTTATAAGGAGATGTTATTATGATTGCAGTTTTTGTTAATATGGCAACTGTTTTTTTAGGCAGTTTAATAGGAATTTTTTTTCGCAACAAAATAAAAAAAGAATATATTGATACGCTTATTTGTGCTCTTGCACTTATTACCGTTGTAATCGGTGTTTCAAATGCTATTAAAACCGCTGATTTTCTTTGCCTTATAATTTGTCTTGTAGTCGGCACTCTTGCAGGAATGTTATTAAAACTAAGCGAAAGGCTTGACGGAGCAGGCGATTTTATTAAATCAAAAATGCCAAAAATTAAAAACGACAGATTTACCGAAGGTTTTGTTTCCGCTTGTATTTTATTTTGTGTTGGTTCAATGACTATAATTGGCTCGTTTGAAGCCGGGATAAGCGGCAACTACGATATTATTTTTGCAAAAAGTGCACTTGATTTTGTGTCATCAATGATGTTTGGTGCATCTATGGGGATTGGAGTTACATTTTCCGTTGTCTTTATTCTGCTGTTCCAGGGCGGTCTTACTCTTCTTGCAGGGGTTATTGCTCCATTTCTCGGGAACAATATTATTATCGAAATGTCCGCCGTTGGTGGCACAATTCTTATAGGAATGGGTATTAATATGCTTAATATCTCCGATAAAAAAATCGAGGTTGCAAATATGTTTCCCGCAATTTTTTTACCAGTTATTTATGTTCCGGCAAGTCAGATTTTAAGTAAGTTTATTGCTTAAGATAAAATAAAGATATTAAAAAACGCTTCACTAAAATGAAGCGTTTTTGTTTTTACAAAGCAAGAATTACCTGCCATACAGCAAGAAGAAGTCCGAGTACGGTAAGAACCGTAACAAGCAGGTTATTATGTTCAGAATAAATAAGACTTAAATCGCCTTCAAGAAGTTCAAGCAGATATTTCACCTGGTCGACAATCAGTGCAATATGTTGACTCTCAAGAAGCATTGCACTAAGCTGACCGATTTCCGATATCTCGGTTTTTTCAACCTTTTCAAGCACCATAATAATTTTTCGTCTGAATTCCCTTGTTGTACGTATTCTCTGATAATACTACACAAAGCTTTTCTTTGAATAATCACTCTGATATTCAAGAATGTTGTTTATAAGTGCTTTGAGCATCATTACAAATTCAACCGAAAACAAAATGTCATGATTTACCGTAAGCGGACCATCCCCCATAAAGAAATATGGGTTGCAGGAACCGTATATTTTGTTCCGTATTCTGTTTGGCGGTCAAGATAATTATTATGTATAGGAGTTTCTAAAAGATTGAGGAATAAAAACGATTGTCCGAAAATGCTTTTCTTACTTTTGCGATAAAATCCTCTTCCGAAGAAAAAACGGTTGCATCGTAATAATAGGCATGCGTTATATTGGCATTTATTGAATCTATCATCGAAGGTTCTTCTTTGACATTATTCGATGATATTATACTTTATTTTCCATATAAGGTCAAATATTTTAGTTTTTAAAAAACGCTATAACAACTGCACCGGGGCCTGCGTGAGTTCCTATAACACTGCCAATTGTGGTATAACGTACTGTTTCAACATTTCCTTCCCAAATAGATTTACTGTCTTTTATGTATTGAAGTAAAAGCTCATCGGAAAGACCGGTATATCCAAGCAGAACAGGTTTTGAAAAGTCTACTCCGTCAACTTTATTTATTTCTTTTACAAGCTGGTTATTGCCGTGTTTTGAACCACGTGCTTTGCCAAGCAAACGAATTTCTCCGTCAATTATAGAAAGAACAGGTTTTATATTAAGCACAGTTCCTGCAAATGCTACAGTTTTTGATATTCTGCCGCCGAGTTTAAGATATTCCAGCGTATCAACAAGCGCCACTATTATTATTTTCTTTTTATCTTCTTCAAGCTTTTCGGCAATTTCTTTTGCGGACATACCTTCGTCCACGTATTTAAGTGCAAGCTCAGTAAGAATTCCGCCTCCTACGCTTCCCGTACCGCTATCCACAACATAAATGCTTTCATATTCCTGTGCGGCTATAACAGCGCTCTGATATGTACCCGAAAGCTTTGAGGATATGGTTATTACGACCGCCTCTTCACCTGCTATTTTTATTTTTTCGTATTCTTGTTCAAACGCATGCGGCGACGCCTGGCTTGTAGACGGAACGTATATTCCCTCTGCAAGCTTTTCGTAAAAAGTTTTATGGTCAATAGTTACCCCATCAATAAATTCTTCTTCTCCGAAACAGACTGTTAGTGGTACAACAGTTACTCTTTTTTTGATTTCCGGCATAAGGTCTGTTGTGGAATCTACAATTATTCTTGTTTTCATACAAATCCCCTATTTTAAAAATATATGCAGAAGCTTTTCATACAGCTTGCTCTTATACGGCTGATAACGCATTGGCAAATCCATAAAGGTTTTTTTATCCAAAATACTTTTACTGTGTGAAAAAGTATCAAATCCGCATTTCCCATGGTATGCACCCATACCACTTTCCCCTACACCACCAAATCCCATATAGCTTGTGGCAAGATGGATTACAACATCATTTACACATCCGCCGCCGAATATGCATTTGGATGTAACGTTTTTAATAACTGACTTATCTTCTGCAAAAATATAAAGTGCCAGCGGATGTGGATTATCGTTTACTGTTTTTATGACCGTATCAATACTTTCAAATTCAAGCACAGGAAGAACAGGACCGAAAATTTCTTCCTGCATTACTGCATCTTCAAAAGTTACATTATCCATTACCGTAGGTTCTATTTTAAGTGTGGTTTCGTCATATTTCCCGCCATAAACAACCTTATTTTTATCAATAAGCGAAACTATCTTATCAAAATGTTTTTTGTTTATGATTTTACCATAATCCGCATTGGTAAGAGGTGTTTTGGTAAATTGTTTTTCAATTTCCTTTTTAAGACATGCCACAAACTTTTCCTTTACGCTTTTTTCGCAAAGAATATAGTCGGGTGCAACACACGTTTGTCCAAGATTCAAGAACTTGCCGAATACAATTCTTTTTGCGGCCAAATCAAGTTTTGCACTTTTATCTATTATACACGGGCTTTTTCCACCAAGTTCAAGCGTTACAGGAGTCAGGTGTTTGCTTGCTTTTTCCATAACAAGCTTTCCTACTGTTTTTCCACCGGTAAAGAATATATAATCAAACTTTTCATCAAGAAGATATGTATTTTCTTCTCGTCCTCCTTCAATAACGGCAACATATTTTTCATCAAACACTTCGTTGATAATTTTCTTAATAATAGTTGATGTGGCAGGTGAATATGCACTTGGTTTTACAACTGCTGTGTTCCCCGCTGCTATGGCATTTGCAAGCGGGCCTATTGTAAGCAGAAACGGATAGTTCCACGGACTCATAATAAGCACAACACCGTACGGCATTTTCTTGACATAGCTTCTTGATGCAAACTGCGCCAGCGGTGTTGGTACGGTTTTGTCTTTTGCATACGATTTTATATGTTTTATCATATGACTTATTTCGCTCAACACAAGACCTGTTTCACATATATAGCTTTCAAATGCGGATTTTCCCAAATCTGCATAAATTGCTTTTGCAATTTCCTGTTCATTTTCTTTTATATTTGCTCTTAATTTTTTAAGCATTCCAATTCTTGTTTTCAGGGGTAATGTAGCGTGTGTAGCAAAAAACTCACGCTGTTTTTGTGTAATGGCTGAAATTTCCTGCCCTGTCATAATCAGTCCTCCATAATACGGTAATATAGTTTTTTAAGTTCGTGTTTATCCATAAGAACCGGAACAGGATATATAGGATTTGCTTCTTTTGCCGCATATGCCGCAAGTTCGGCAATATCCGCACGGTCTATTCCGGAAAGATTTTCGGGTATACCCATTTCTTTGTTCATTCGTTTTATTTCATCAATAAACGCAAGTGCCGCATCTTTATTTGTATTATTTTCGTCTGCAACTCCAAATGCTATAGCAAAATCCTTAAGTTTGGGATATATAATTTCTCCATAAAACTCAAGCAGATGCGGCAGAATTACCGCATTTGCAAGTCCGTGCGGTGTTTTATATTTGCCGCCAAGAGAGTGTGCAACTGCGTGTCCATAGCCAACATATGATTTTGAAAACGCTCTGCCGCCAAGAAACGCAGCACGAAGCATATTTTTTCGGGCGATAAGGTTATTGCCATCTTTATAAGCGATTTCAAGATTTTCCTTTATAAGCTGTGCCGCTTCAAGTACATCCTTTTTTGTTGATTTTACGGCACTTCTGCCTATATATGCCTCAACTGCGTGTGTAAGGGCATCCATTCCCGTTGCCGCAGTTATATGTGGTGGCAAAGTTTTTGTAAGCTCGGGGTCAAGGACTGCCACATTCGGAATAAGACAAAAATCACTTATCGGAAATTTATGTTTTGTTTTTTCGTCCGTAATAACCGTTGTAACGGTAACCTCGCTTCCCGTTCCTGCCGTTGTTGGTACTGCAACAGTAAACGGAGTCGGTTTTAAAATACGGAGTATTCCTTCCATCTGCCCGATTGTTTTATGAGGGCGAGTAAGCCTTGCACCTACCGCTTTTGCACAATCTATCGACGAGCCGCCGCCAACACCGATAAGTGCCTTTGCACCGCATTGTTTATATATTCCAAGTGCATTTTCAACGTTTTCAACCGTTGGATTTGGCTGTGTTTCAGAAAATACCGTATACTTTATTCCTGATTTTTGAAGTGCTTCTTCCAATTTTTCAAGGAGACCAAGCTTATATACATCGGGGTCTGTTACAACAAAAACATTGTTAATGTTCTTTTTGTTAAGCACTGCCGGAATATCCGCCACCAAATCCAGCACCATCGGATTTGGTGGCGGTAAAACCGGAATTACCGCTTTAAAAACTCCCTGAAAAATTCTGCAATATATTCTACTGATTATGTTCATTTTTATGTCCTTTCTCAAGTCGGAGAATATCCTGATTTTTCTATTTTTTCAACTAACCTTATAAAAGCCTGCGTATCCTCATCGCCTATTATTTCTATGATACTGTTTGCAATTTTAACCGAGCCGCCGTGAACTTTCAAAAAAGTATCCATTTTTTCCTGAACACATTTTACATAAACCACTCTTTTATCTCCCATTGCTTCGCATCGTTGAACAAAGCCTTTTTTAATAAGTGAATTTACTGTTCTGTTTACAAGTGATTTGAGCATACGGGTTTTTGCCGTGATTTCCTTTATTGAAACCTTGCCCTCCGCATCTTCTGTATAACGTTTATATATTACATTCATTACTATTGCTTCATTATACTGAAGTCCTTTTGTAATGCGGCTGTTTTTAATAATACCCGAAAGCGTTACCCACGCCTGAAGGAGTTTTTCTTCCTGCATAATATTACCTCCAATAGAAAATAGTTCACATTGTGAACTATTTTAGTATAGCACTATTGTTTCTTTTTGTCAATAAAAATCCCCGAAGAATTTCGGGGATTAAGATTTATTTAATTACACACTTTTTGTTTTGAATAAAGTATACTGCTCTTGCCATCATTTTATCGGGAAGAATACGGCGAAGAAATACCGCAATTTTCATCACTGCGCCGGGGACTATTACCTGTTTACCTTTAAACATTTTTTCTATTGCGTATTCCGCTACATTTCGGCTTTCAAGAGCAATCAGATTGCCACCTTTTTCGGTGCCATTTCCAAAGCTTACTTTTGCAACAGCGCCGAATTCTGTATGGACAGGTCCGGGGCAAAGTACACTTACCTTGACATCCGATTTTGCCTGACGGAGTTCTTCTGCAAGTGCCTGACTAATACGAAGAACATAGGATTTCGTTGCATAATATGCACCAAAAAGCGGCCCCGGGAAAAATGCCGCAAGAGATGCAACATTAAGAATATATCCGCTACCGCGTTTTTTAAATTCGTTTGAAAAAAGTTTTAAAAGTGTATGTACGGCTTTAATGTTTGTATCTATCATTTTAAGCTCAAGGTCAAGGTCGGTTGACGACATATCGCCAAACACGCCAAAGCCTGCATTATTGATAAATACATCAACTTCGGGAGCACGGTTTGCTATTTCCCTGCAAGTTTCAATATCCGTAACGTCCGCGCAAATTATTTCTACATCTGTTTTAAGCTCTTCTTTAAGTGCACGAAGCTTTTCCTCTCGCCTTGCAACCGCAATTATGTCATATCCCTTTTCCGAAAGTACGTGCGCCATATCCCAACCAAGTCCGGAGCTGGCACCTGTTATAAGTGCTTTCATTATATCCCTTCTTTCAAATCAATTCTGTTTCTTGTTTCGCCTTTAAAAAAGGCGTTCATATTGGCAAGCATTTCCCTGAAACAACGTTGTCTTGCCTCCAACGCACCCCACGCCATATGCGGAGTAAGACAAACGTTATCAAGGTCTTTTATGCTGTAGTACGGACTATCCTTATCAAACGGCTCAGTTGAATATACATCACTTCCGAATGCGGCAATTTTACCTTCTTTTACCGCCCTGCAAACTGCCGTCTCATCAAGTACCGCGCCGCGTGCAGTATTGACAAGAACTGCCGTTTTTTTCATTTTGGCAATACGTTCTTCATTTATAAGCGAACGTGTACTGTCTGACAGCGGAATGTGAACCGTTATAATATCACTTTTTCCTACTAAATTATCTATATCTGTACATTCCACGCCATCTACAGGAGTGCGTTTAAATGCCATTACATTGCATCCGAGAGCTTTTGCAATTTCGCCTACGCGGGCACCTATTCCACCATAGCCCACTATTCCCCACGTTTTACCCAAAAGCTCGTTATATACGGGCGCAAGAATATTTGCATTTCCGTTTTCCGTATATACGCCGCTTTTTGTATAGCCTATATATTCAGACAGATGGTTTACAAGTGAAAGCACCATCGACACGGTAACCTGTGCTACGCTGTATACCGAATATCCGGGTACGTTACACACCGCAATCCCGCGGGATTTGCAATAGGCTACATCTATATTATCGTATCCCGTTGCGGCTTCGCATATAATTTTAAGATTTTTAGCATTTTTAAGGTTTGTTTCATTTAGTTTTACTTTATTTACAAAAACAACATCCGCATCACCGATATGTTCCTCTACTTCGGATATATCGGTTTTATCGTATATAACAACCTCACCGAATTTTTCTGCTTCCGAAAGGTCAAGGTCGCTCCCGAGAGTAAGTCTGTCAAGAACAGCTATTTTCATATTGAATTACACCCCACATATTACTGTATCTGTCGTATTTTCTGTCTTAACCACAGTACCTTTGACGGCGATACAGAAAGTTCATCTACTCCCATTTTAACAAATTTTTCAGTAATATTCAAGTCCCCTGCAAGTTCTCCGCAAATTCCCACCCATTTTTTATGCGAATGTGCATTTTTTACCGTCGTTTCAATAAGTCTTAAAACCGCCTCGTGATTTGAAACAGAAAATTCATTAAGCTTCGGATTTTGTCTGTCACATGCAAGTGTGTACTGTGTCAAATCGTTTGTACCGATGCTGAAAAAATCCACTTCCGGTGCAAGAATATCGCTTATTATTGCCGCCGCCGGAGTTTCTATCATAATTCCGCATTCCACATTTTCATTATATGGCACGCCCTCTTCTTTAAGCTGGCGTTTTGCTTCATCACAGTACTGAAGGGCATTTTCTATTTCAAAAAGCGACGTTATCATCGGAAACATTATTGCCGCATTGCCATATACAGATGCACGGTAAATTGCGCGAAGCTGTGTTACGAATATTTCGGGACGGGTAAGACAAAGCCTGATTGCGCGCATCCCAAGTGCCGGATTTTCTTCGGTATCAAGATTGAAATAATCGGCTTTTTTATCCGCACCAATATCAAGCGTACGCACAATTACTTTTTTATTTCCCATTGTTTCAAACACTTTTTTATATGCAAGAAACTGTTCTTCTTCAGTAGGAAAACTGTCTTTACCAAGATACAGAAATTCACTTCGGAAAAGTCCTATCCCCGACGCGTCGTGTTCAAGCACTTTTTCTAAATCCTGCGGTGTGCCGATATTAGCAAAAACCGAAACCTTTTGTCCTGATAAAGTAACGTCTTCCTTGCCGATTAATTCACGAAGCCGTAAAACTTCCTTTTCTTTTTCTTCAATAAGTCGGCGTGCGCTCTGTATTTCTTCTTCATCCGGAGATAATATAAGTCTTCCCGAAATACCGTCTACAATTATGCTGTTTCCGTTTTTTATTTCAGAAAGAAACTCCTCGCCCACGCCTATTAATGATGGTACGTTCATTGTTCTTGCCAATATTGCCGCATGCGAATTTTCTGATCCGTATGCAGTAACAAAGGCACATATTTTACTTTTATCAAGCTCCATAGTCTGTGTTGGGGTTAAGTCTTCGGCACAAATAACGCTGTTTTCGGGCAGTTCAATATCAGACAGATTTCTGCCCGTAAGGCAGTTTATAAGTCTGTCCGAAATATCTTTTATATCGGCTTCACGCGACTGCATATAACTGTCTCCCGTAGCAATAAGCATATCACGGAATTTTTCTGATGCGGTGGCTACTGCATATTCAGCATTAACTTGTTCTTTTGTTATAATTTCTGTAATTTCGTCGTTATAATCATCATCTTCCAGCATCATCGCATGGATTTCAAAAATTTCTGCTTCTTCCGTGCCGACATCTTTCATTGTCTTTTCATATAAGACTTTAAGCTGCTCCCCTGCCTCTTTTTTTGCCAATTCAAATCGTTCAAGTTCTTTTTGGGGAGAGTCGGTTTTTATTTTCTTTGCCGCTGCATCTTTTGTTTCCAGAACAAATACTTTTCCGATTGCAATCATCGGATTTACACTTTTTCCTGAATGAATTTTCATTCTCAAAGCACCTCTTATTTACAAAATTTCCGCGAGTGTCTTTTCCATTTCTGCAGCCGCTTTATCCTCATCTTCTCCGCTTATTTTAATAGTTATCCTTTCACCCTGTTTTATTGCAAGGCTCATAAGCGCAAGCAGTTTTTTTGCATTTGCACTTTTGTCGGCTTTCGTTATAATTATTTCGCTTTCAAATTCCTTTGCTTTTTTTACAAGAAAACCCGCCGGGCGCGCGTGTACGCCCAGTTCGTCTTTTATTACATATTCAAACTGCTTCACTTTAGTCACCTCATTATTTCAATAAGCTTGTCTCCCATTTTGACATTTCCCGAAGCAATAATCCTGATTGTTTTATATTCATCCTGATTGCATACAACAATAGGCGTTACCGTTTTAAATCCTTCTTTTTTGATGCCGTTCATATCAAAGGATATAAGGAGGTCTCCTTTTTTTATTTTCTGTCCTGCTGATACGTGCGCTTCAAAATATTTTCCTTTAAGGGAAACCGTATCTATACCGATATGCATAAGAAGCTCGCATCCGTCATCGGATATGAGATTTATTGCGTGTTTTGTATCAAACACCATTTCCACTTTCCCGTCAAATGGTGCATAAAGCTTTCCTTCGCTCGGTTCAATTGCTATGCCATCGCCAAGGACTTTGCCCGAAAAGGCTTCGTCAGGAACATCCTCTATTTTAACTGTTTTTCCGTTCATCGGAGAAGAAATAATGCCCGTTTCATCAGATGTTTCCGTCACACTGTCCATATAACTCATAAGGTTTGATTTTATAACCGATACTCTTGGTCCGTAAACTACCTGAACACCGTTTCCTTTTTTGATAATACCGGATGCTCCGCTTTCTTTAAGTGCGCGCTCGTCCACCTTTTCGCCATTTTTAACCGTTACACGAAGTCTTGTTGCGCAGGCATCAATGTCCGATATATTATCCTTACCGCCAAGTCCTTTTAAAATAAGTGCGCTAATGCTGTTATTCTCTTTTCTTGCGTTTACGTCTTTTCGTGTATAGAGTTTTGTTTCCTCGCCCTCGTCTTCACGACCCGGTGTTTTATAATTGAATTTACGTATCATAAATGAGAATACGAAATAGTAAATAACCGCAAAAACAAGACCTACAAGTATTACCCATATCCAGTTTGTTTTGGCATTTCCCTGAAGTACACCAAACAGAATAAGGTCAATTATACCGCCTGAAAACGTCATCCCCACGCCGACATTAAAAATGTGCATAAGCATAAACGAAAGTCCGGCAAGCACACAATGTACGCCATACATAAGTGGTGCTACGAAAAGGAATGTAAATTCAAGAGGTTCAGTTATACCTGTAAGCATTGACGTTATTGCCGCAGAAAGAAGAAGACCGCCGGCAACCTGACGTTTTTCAGGTTTTGCGCATCTGTATATTGCATATGCCGCCGCAGGAAGACCGAAAATCATAAACGGGAATTTACCCGCCATAAATCTTGTTGCTTCAACTGAAAATCTTGTTGTTGTCGGGTCGGCAAGCTGTGCAAAATAAATGTTTTGTGCACCCTGAACAAGTGTACCGTTTATTATCATACTGCCGCCAAGTTCTGTCTGCCAGAACGGTGTATAGAACACGTGGTGAAGTCCGAACGGGATAAGTGCACGTTCAATAATTCCGTATATCCATGTTCCTGCATATCCCGATGCAAGTACAAGGTTACCAAGGCTTGCAATTCCTCTTTGTACGATTGGCCATACAAAGAACATAAGAATACCTACGAGAAGGTATACAAGACTGCATATGATAGGTACAAATCTTGTTCCGCCAAAGAACGAAAATACCTGCGGCAGTTCTATACGATAGAATCTGTTATGAAGTGCCGCAACGCCAAGACCTACAATGATACCGCCGAATACACCCATCTGTAAGGTGGTTATTCCAAGTACGGATGCTGTTGTGTTTTCCGCAAGTGCTTCAACTCCGCCGGTTGCAAATATAAGTGCACTGATGGATGCATTCATTATAAGATATGCAAGCACACCCGCAAGCGCCGCAACCTCTTTTTCCTGTTTTGCCATACCAATGGCAACACCAACAGCAAAAAGAAGCGGAAGGTTATCAAATACCACACTTCCCGTAGCTTTCATTATACTTAAAATGGTATACAGAATTCCGCCTTCATAAATAACACCTGTAAGTCTGTATGCTTCAAGTGTTGTGGCATTTGTAAAGGAACTTCCTATACCAAGCAGAAGCCCTGCAACAGGCAAAATTGCTATCGGAAGCATAAATGCTCTGCCGCATCTCTGCAAACTTTCAAAAAGTTTTGATTTCATATTTATCCCTCGTTTTTATAGTCTTTGAAGTAAAAATTTACTCTCATATACACATTATCTCAAAATTACTTTTCATTATACATTTTTGATATTTACTTTTTTCTTCGTTTAGTGTATACTTTACTTGAAAGGATAAGATTATACTATGAGTGCAATAAAACATTTTATTACAATAACAAAACATCGTCATGTGGTTATAAAACACGGATATAAGGCAGGGATTTTATTCCAGGCATTGTTTCACGATTTGTCAAAATATACTTATACCGAATTTCGTGCAGGCGCAAAATATTATCAGGGTACAAGAAGTCCTAATGAGGTTGAGCGCGAGCTTTTCGGATATTCGTCCGCATGGCTTCACCATAAAGGCAGAAACCGCCATCATTTTGAACACTGGATTGATTATAATCCAAAAGAAAAACGTGATATGCCGGTTAAAATGCCGATTAAATATGTAAAAGAGATGTTTTGCGATCGTGTTGCCGCAAGTAAGATATATCAGGGTAAAAACTACACTGACCGTCATCCGATTGAATATTTTATGAAAGAAAAGGCTGTAAGGGTAATTCACCCTGATACATCAGATTTGATTGAATTCTGGCTTCGCACTCTTTCCGAAAAAGGCGAAAAAGAAACATTTAAAATGATAAGAAATACCAAAGAATATTAAAAAAGAGTTGGCACAACGCCAACCCTTTTTTACTTATGATAATTTTCATTATTATTAATTTTAAACGCACGGTAAATCTGTTCAATAAGCATAAGCTTTGCAAGATTATGCGGAAACGTCATATCCGACATTGACATTTTTATGTTGCCCATTTGTTTTACTTTATCACAAAGACCGTGTGAGCTGCCGATTACAAATACTATTTCCGGATATGTATTTGCCGCCGACTGAATAACGCGCGCAAATTTTTCGGAACTGTATTTCTCTCCTTCTATGCACATAGGAACAACCATAGCGCGAGGCGAAATATGTTTTATAATTTCCGCGCCTTCTTTTTCAATAACCGCCTGAATTTCGCCATCCGACGGATTATCGGGTACGGGCAGGTCAGCAAGTTCAACCATTTCCGTTTTTGCATATCTGCCAAGGCGTTTTACATATTCATCAATTAGCGTTTTTAATGACTTTTCTTTTATTTTTCCTACGGAAATAATTTTAATCTTTAGCATCGGGGATTTCTCCTACACCGCTTAAAACATATTTCGGTCTGTACGGGAAGTTTTCAATGTCCGCACGTCTTGTAACACCGCTTAACACAAGCACTGTATCAATTGCAGATTCTATACCCGAAACAATGTCTGTATCCATTCTGTCACCGATAAGTGCAGTTTCATAACTGTGGCAACCGAGAACCTTAAGTGCGTGGCGCATTGTAAGCGGGTTTGGTTTGCCTATGAAATATGCTTTTTTGCCTGTCGCAATTTCAATAGGTGCAACAAGAGCGCCCGTTGCAGGAACATTACCTCTTTCCGTAGGTCCTGTTATGTCGGGGTTTGTACCGATAAGCTTTGCACCTTTATTTACAAGCTCAACCGCTTTTTCAATTTTTTCAAAGCTGTATGTTCTTGTTTCGGCAACTACAACATATTCCGGGTTCACGTCGTTTGTGCAGATGCCTTTGTCATAAAGTGCATTGAGAAGTCCTGCTTCACCAATTACGTATGCACTGCATCCCGGCGACTGACTGCTTAAGAAAGATGCAGTTGACTGCGCGCTTGTATAGAAATGCTCTTCACTTACATCAAGACCCATTCTCTGCAGTTTCATACGAAGCTCGTGCGGTGTTTTTTCCGGACTGTTGGTAAGGAAAATAAACTTTTTGTCATTTTCCTGCATCCATGTAACAAAATCTTTAACTCCGTCAAGAATGTTGTTGCCGTGATAGATGACACCGTCCATATCACATATAAAACCTTTTTTATTTCTCAAATTTTCCATAACGTTCTCCTTATCAAAAAAGACTTGGCGTGCCAAGTCTTTTTAATTTCATTAGTTGGTATAGTTATCAAAATAACCCTGTACAAGAACAACCGGTGTTCCTTTGTCCCCTGAACCGCTTGTAAGGTCACAAAGTGAACCGATAAGGTCAGTAAGCTGACGCGGTGTTGTTCCCTGAGACGCCATATTACCTACAAGGTTT